>JBDSBG010000205.1:0-8875 GCA_039921685.1 Ferruginibacter sp. | reverse complement strand
ATTAGATATTAATACTTGTCTGTCAGCCTGAGCTTGTCGAAGGTGATCTTCCTAACTAACCCGGCTTCGACAAGCTCAGCCTGACAATTCTTCGGTGGTGCA
The DNA here is from genome assembly GCA_039921685.1 of Ferruginibacter sp. Taxonomy (GTDB): domain Bacteria; phylum Bacteroidota; class Bacteroidia; order Chitinophagales; family Chitinophagaceae; genus Ferruginibacter. The sequence continues at coordinate 8,773 of JBDSBG010000205.1, read as the reverse complement.
GCTTTAATTTCTATTTGGTATTAATGCTCTTTTTTTAGATTTTACACTTTAGTTTAGCAAAGTTATAGAGGAGTTAAAGAGGACTTATAGTGAAGTTATAGAGGAATTATAGAGAAGCAAAAAGAAGGTAAATAGCAAGTAATTAGCAAGTAGATAGCAGGCTGACCGCATGTGATCAGCTTTCAAGGCATATTTTTCCAGTAGTGGGATCGGGTTGACCTTCGAATTAGCGAAATTGTTTACTTCATTCAGTCTCACAACAAGGCAAATTCCAATCAATTCGATAAAACATTCAACTCCGTCCTCCTGTTCTTTGATTTTCCGTCCTCAGTATCATTGGATGCTACAGGCTTCGCAGCTCCAAATCCTTTCGAAGTCAGGCGTTTTATTTCAATCCCTTTACCGCTGAGATATCCAATAACAGATTTTGCCCTGTTCAAACTCAGCGTGAGATTATCAGCATCCTTACCAACATTATCTGTATGCCCGCTGATCTGGATCGTCAACTTTGGATTTTCTTTTAAAAGTGTAACTACTTTATCAAGTTCGCTAAGAGATGCAGGTTTCAATTCGGCTTTATTTACATCGAAAAAAATATTCTTCAATACGACAACTGCACCTGGCTCGATGGGTTGAAGTGGAATGTCAACCACGTAGAAGGAATCAGGTAGGTTTCTTAACAAAGAAAAATTATCAGAATAAAAAAGGTATCCTTTTCGGTTTACATTGAAAGCATAATCTTTTCCTTCCGGCAAAGTCGTCAGATAATCACCATCTTCATTCGTTTGTAGCTTCGAAATCAATTTGCGGCTATTCACATCTGTTAGTTCTACAGAAGAGGGAAGTCCAGCCCTGGTTTTCTTATCATACACCCTTCCTTTCACCCATAGTGTCCGTGCAGCACGTATGTCTTCCCTTAGCTGGAAAGTACATAGATCAAGGCCGCCCCGGCTCTCGTTCCCATCACTTGCATAATAGGATGTTTTTCCATCCGATGCAACGATGAGTGAGCCTTCATCATCAATCGTATTAATGGGGTAGCCGAGATTTTCAGGTTCACCCCAGGTACTGTCATTGATCTTTCTCGTGAGGAAAAGGTCGGTGGCACCGTAACCCATGTGTCCGCTGCTATTGAAGTATAATGTTTGATTATCTGCGTGAAGAAAAGGGCAAGCTTCATCACCGTTAGTATTAACGTCGGGGCCGAGGTTTTCGGGCCTGCTCCATTTGCCCAAGGGTGACCGGTGCGTTACCCAAATATCCTTGCCTCCGTATCCGCCTGGCCTGTCACTGGAAAAATATAAATCTTTTTTATCGGGCGACAATGAAGGGGATGATTCCCAGAAGTCGGTATTTACAAAGGGGCCAAGATTTTCAGGCTCGGTCCAGTTACCATTCTTTGTTTTATAAGCAATGTATAAATCGCATCTTCCTTGTCCTTCCGGATAGTTACAACCTGTGAAGATGAGCCATTGCCCATCCTGGGAAATATTTTGTGCACCTTCATTGAAGTTGGTATTTATCTTGCCGCCAATGGGCATTGCCTTGGTCCATTTGCCGTTTATTAAATTGCTTTCATAAAAATCTTCATCTTCCTTTGCTCTCCTGGTAAAGATCATTTTTTTTCCGTCTATGGTTAATGAGGGGTAATATTCAAGATCGGCAGAATTAATGCTGTCGCCTAAATTTAGTGGAGCGAATTTATAATTCCCCGCCGGATGCTTTGATGCGTATTCTACAGCGAATTCGTATGTGCTTTTCCGGTAGTTACCTGCTTTTACACTTTGTTCATTAAGGCCGGGCGTTGCAAGAAACCGGTTTACGACAACAAGGGCTTGATCAAATTTTCCAATACCTGCCAGCGAGATAGAATAGGGGAGCAGGTAGGTCGAAGAAAAGACGGAGTCAAGTTCCAGCCCTTTCTCAAAGTCATTTACAGAACCGGTATAATCTTTCATGTCGGCGTATATCCCTGCACGTGATAACCATGCTTCCACAAATTTTGGATCTATTTTCAACGCCTCCCCAATATGAGCGATTGATTCAGGGTATTTTCCGGCAACTGCATCATCATAAGCAACATCATAAATAGCCCTGGCCTTTTTACTTACCTTATCCGGATCATACCATTGTGCTTTGGAAATAAAAAATATGGAATTAAAAATGAAGAATAAAGAAATTACTTTGAGATACACGGCGTTAATTTATTGTTGGAGATTTAAGAATTGAAGTTAGTAAGAAATGGTTTTATTATAACCCTGCATCCTGTTAAAATCACTTCGTGATGTTTTAATTGTTCTGCAGAAGAGTTTTTTCCCTTGCTGGTTGACTCATTTGCAAAAGGTACTATGGTACATTGATATACTTATGGATCTGTAGCGAAAGCTCCCATTTGGGATTTGACTTTATATATTCAATGATAACAGGCGTAATAGCGGCCGCCTTATCCCATTCGGGTTGCAGGTAGAGTTTGCATGATGGCGATACCAATGCAGCGTATTTTTCGGCCCATTCAAAATCGGATTTATTGAATATAACTATTTTCAATTCGTTGGCGAGCGGACAAATAGCAGGTAAGGGTGCTTTGAATTTTTTTGGCGATAAACAAATCCAGTCCCAGTTACCACTAAGCGGATGAGCGCCGGATGTTTCAATATTTGTTTCGAAACCTGATTGTTGAAGCGCTGCAGTTAATCCATCCAGGTTGTGCATCAATGGCTCACCGCCTGTCACTACTACAAGTTTACCTGATGTTTGTTTTACTGTCGAAACCAACTCATCAACCTGCATCATGGGGTGAATGGATGCATCCCAGCTATCTTTGACATCACACCATACACAACCTACGTCACAACCACCCAGCCGAATAAAATATGCTGCTCTTCCCTGGTGGAAACCTTCACCCTGGATGGTGTAAAAGTGCTCCATAACCGGAAGGATAGAGCTGTTCTGTGAAGTTGTTGTAGTCAATGAATATTATTATTTGATTAATGATTTTAGCCGCAAGCTAAAAGCAGCAAGTCGATTTGTAGTTTGGTGCTAGCAGCTTGCGGCTTGTAGCTTGCAGCTTGCAGCTAGCGGCTTGCAGCAGTCTTCATGTACGCGTTCCAGGTATTCTTCAACAATGCCGCAATCGTCATCAATCCAACTCCACCGGGAACCGGGCTGATAAAACTGCATTTCGCTGCCACATTATCAAAGTCAACATCGCCTTTTATAGCAAAGCCTGATTTCTTTGTAGCATCGGGAACCCTTGTTATACCCACATCCACAACCACGGCATTTTCTTTAATCATATCTGCCGTCAGGAAACCAGGTCTCCCAAGTGCAGCAATAATGATATCTGCCTGCTGGCAAATTTCTTTTAAATTTTCCGTTCGGCTATGGCATACCGTTACTGTGCAATTGCCGGGATTGGTATTCAGGCTAAGTAAAATACTAATCGGACGGCCTACAATATTACTTCTCCCAATTACTACTGCATGTTTGCCAGTTGTTTCTATTTTATAATGTTCCAACATGAGCATAATACCATAGGGAGTAGCGGGAATATATGTTGGCAATCCCTGCATCAGTTTACCGGTATTCAGTGGATGAAACCCATCTACATCTTTTGCAGGATCAATCAGGTTAATGATCTTTTCTTCGCTGATTTGTTTTGGTAAAGGCAGTTGTACCAGGATGCCATCTACTTCATCATTGTTATTTAATTCTTCAATGGCTTTTACAAGTTCAGCTTCTGAAATCGTTTCATCAAGCCTTATTAAAGTACTCTTAAAACCTATTTCTGCACAACTCTTTATTTTACTCGCTACATAAGTTTCGCTGGCGCCATTGGTACCTATTAATACCGCAGCTAAATGCGGGGCTCTTTTATTTCGAATAAAAAGCGATTGGACCTCTTGTTTTAATTTATCTTTTACCGATTGCGACACCAGCTTGCCATCTAGTATTTTCATGCGGCAAAAGTAGCTGATTTGATAGTTTGATGTTTTGATAATTTATAATTATTTGGTTGGGTAAATTTTTTTGAGGGATATTGCCGGCTATTCAGGGGATATCCGCAAAATAAACATGTGATTTTCTAAAAATAAGTTTCAAAGGTTTTGCCTAACTTGAGTATTCGTAAATACAAAAGCTTTGAGAAAAAAAACTGTTATTCTATCAATCATTTTTAGCCTTCTGGCGCAGTATTCATTTTCGCAGTCGCTGCGTTATTCAGTGAGCATGCCTTATATAAACCTGGGGGCTTACAGCCAAAAGCAAAATGATGTTTTTTCTTTTACTGCCAACCAGGCCGCCCTTGCTCAACAAAAGAATATAGCAGTAGGTATTTATGGGGAAAGGCGTTTTTTACTGGCAGATAACAGTGCCTATGCGCTCGCCGCAGCTTTTCCAACGAAACTCGGCAATTTTGGGGTGAAATTCAATTATTCAGGATTTAGCAATTTTAATGAAAATGCAGTGGGCCTGGCCTATGGCAGAAGCCTTGGAAAGAAGGTGGATATCGGTGTACAGTTTAACTACTATGGTTACCGCATTCCAGCTTATGGAAATGCATCTTCCATCAATTTTGAAATAGGAGCAATTTTCCATTTGACAGAAAAAATCAATGCAGGGATCCAGGTGTATAACCCGGTAGGAGGAAAACTTGGGAAATCGGGGGATGAAAAGCTGGCTTCAGCCTATAAGTTCGGCCTGGGTTACGACGCTTCGGATAATTTCTTTATAACCCTTGAAACCGTTAAAGAAGAAGATAAGCCGGTAAATGTAACGGGTGGCATACAATACCAATTTGAAAAGCAGTTTTTTGCAAGAGCCGGGTTTGTGACTGAATCGGGTAGTGCCTTTGCCGGGATCGGTATCGCCTGGAAAAGTATCCGTTTGGATGTTTGTTCGGGTTATCATCCACAGTTGGGTTTTTCACCGGGTATCTCACTCATTGCAAATCTTAAGGGTAAAAAACAATGAGGAAACTTGCGTTAATAGTATGTTTGATGATGGTCCGGGTACTCGTGTTTGCACAGGTTCCCGATTCTGTAAAAACCATTACAGATCAATTGCCGGCAACAACTACCGAACAACAACTTGAGAATATCACCGAGAACAATGAAGACCTGGAAACAGAAGATGATTCTTATCTGCAACAAATGGTGCAGTTTCAAAGGAATCCTGTTAACCTCAACTCCGCAGACGAAGCAGTTTTAAAAGAATTGTTGTTACTGACTCCCATACAAATTCAAAATCTTATTGCTTATCGCTCCGTGATGGGCAGGTTCATCAATATTTATGAGCTGCAGGCTATACCGGGATGGAACATCCGTACAATACAGCGGTTGTTACCCTATGTAAGTGTGAGTAGCTCGGTAAATGCAAGGGCCGATTTGAGTGAAAGATTAACCAACGGCGATCACTCTATCCTTGCAAGGGTTTCACAAACCTTGGAAAGATCCAAAGGTTACCTGATCGATTCTACCGTAGCAACCAATTATTACCCGGGCTCTCCTCAAAAGCTAATGATCAGGTATAAATATGTTTACAAGAACCTGCTTCAATATGGGATTGTGGCAGAAAAAGATGCCGGTGAACAATTTTTTAAAGGGGGCCAGCGCCAGGGCTTCGATTTCTATTCTGCTCACTTGTTTATCAGGAACCTTGGTATCATAAAATCGCTGGCTTTGGGAGATTTTACTGTCAACTTCGGACAGGGGCTTACCCAATGGCAAAGCTTGGCATTTAAAAAGGGGCCGGATGTGTTGGCCATCAAAAGGCAATCGTCCGTTTTAAGGCCCTATAATTCTGCAGCCGAGATCAATTTTCACAGGGGGGTTGGTTTAACTGTAGGGAAGAACAACTGGCAGGCTACCATTTTTGGTTCATACAGGAAAACGGATGCAAATTTTGCTTCCGATACCCTTCTTACTACGGATGATTTTATTACTTCATTGCAAACATCGGGATACCACCGGACGAAAAGTGAGGTGGATGACAAAGCCGTACAACGCCAGCTTGCTTTTGGAGCAAATGCGGCTGTTCAATTTGGAAGGCTTCACCTGGGCGTAAATGCAATACAGTTTCAGTTTAAGTATCCTTTGGTAAAAGACCCGCTGCCTTATAATACCTACGCCTTAACCGGGAAGAGTTTTGGCAATTATAGTTTTGACTACAGCTACACCTACAAAAACCTTCATTTTTTTGGTGAGGCCGCTATTTCCAGCCAAAAAGGTGCGGCATTTATCAATGGCTTGCTTCTAAGTGTTTCAAACCGCGTGGATATGAGTTTCTTATACCGCAATATTTCCCGGAAATACCAGTCACTTTACACAAATGCTTTTACAGAAAGTACCACGCCCAGCAATGAAAAAGGATTGTTTTCCGGCATCACCATTCGGCCGGCCCCACAGTGGCAGGTAGATGCCTATGCAGATATTTATAGATTCCCCTGGCTAAGGTTCCGGGTAGACGCACCTTCAACTGGTTCGGATTATTTTGTACAGGTAACTTACAAACCCAACAAGCAACTGGAAATGTATACCCGCTTTAAGCGGGAATCAAAAGGAATTAACTATAATCCACGTGAATCGGTATTAAATCCGGTGATTTACCAGCCAAAAAAAGATTGGCGCCTGCAGGTAAGTTATAAGATTAGCCCAAGGATTACGGTAAGAAACCGTACCGAATTGGTTTGGTTCGACAGGAAAGGAGAAGCGGCTGAGGAAGGCTTTTTAATTTATGCCGATATTTTCTATAAAACCTTAAGAAAGCCGTTTTCCGCCAACATGAGGTTGCAATATTTTGAAACCGACGGCTATAACAGCCGCTTATACGCTTACGAGTCAGACGTTTTATATTATTTTTCCATCCCCGTTTTTTATGATAAAGGGTACCGTTACTACATTAATGTGAATTATGATATCAGCAGAAAATTATCTGTTTGGGGTAAATGGATGCAGACCATATCGTCGGGTAAAACCAGCGTGGGGTCAGGACTTGATGAGATTAAGGGTAACAAAAAATCGGAGGCCCGGGTAGAGATCTTGTATAAATTTTAACTTTTTTTCCCTCACGTGCAGCAATTCAACATCAGCTTTTGTCATTTTAGAGATGAATAGGTTTACTTCAGAAAAAATTAACATTTTTTTGCCAGTAATTTAATATGCCTATTTTTACATTTCATTAAACTTATAATAAACCGCACATGAGAAGATTTTTCACGTTATTCACGGTGCTGATATTCAGTGGGATATTGGCATCTGCGCAAACCAGAACAATTTCCGGCCAGGTTAGGGATCTACAGGGTAATGCTGTAGCATTCGCTACGGTCGAGGAAAAAGGAACAACAAACAGAGTTACAGCAGATCCCAATGGGAATTTTTCTATTAGGGTAAAAGAGGCTGCCGCCACTTTGGTTGTAAGTTCTGCAGGTTATGACAAGCAGGATATTCCTGCAACCGGAAGTAGTGTTGCTGTTGCTTTGGTAAGAAACACAACAGAACTTACTGCAGTTGTTGTAACATCCCTTGGAGCTGTTCGTCAGAAAGCTTCTCTTGGTTATGCTACTACTACTGTTAAAGCAAAAGAACTTACTCAAGCTACACCTGTTAATTTGCAGTCAGGCCTCACTGGTAAAGTGTCGGGTCTGAATGTAAGTACTACCAACAGTGGTGTACGTGGTACTACCCGTATCACTCTTAGAGGGATTCGTTCATTGACTGGTAACAACCAGCCGATGTTGATCCTTGATGGTATTCCACTGGATCTGAGTTATATTAACTCTATCAACCCAAATGATATTGTTGATATAAACCTTTTAAAATCAGCTTCTGCAACTGCGATCTATGGTCCGGAAGGTGCTAACGGTGCGGTAGTTGTTACTACAAAACGTGGTTCACGTAAACCAGTTGTTACATTCTCACAAACTACTCAACTTGAGAAGATCGCTTATATGCCGAAATTCCAGGATCAATTTGGTGGTGGATATAGCCAGGATCCTATTACAGGAGACGGTACTTTCACTGCTTATGAGCAACAAAGCTGGGGCACGAGATTTGATGGTAGCATCAAGCAATTTGGACAAACTGGTCCAAATGGTGAGAAATTAATTATGCCGTACTCTTATAACCCTAAAGGAAGGGTTAACTTCTTCAATACTGGGGTTACCAATCAAACAGATGCATCTTATGCTGCTGAAGGATTTTACCTGAGTGCACAAAATGTTCACATTTCAGGTACTGTTCCTCACGACATCAACCGTCGTCGGTCGGTTACTTTAAGGGCAGAAAAAGAATACAATAAGTTTAAAGCTATTTTAAGTGTTCGTTATACAAATGATAAGTATGATGTCACTACAAACAATTCCAACGTTTACTATAATGTAACTGGTTCACCAGGAAATTATGATCTTTCTGCGTTCAAGAATTGGAAAACAGATTATTTCTCAAGTCCTGATGGATACTATACTACTTACCTTGATAACAGGGATAAAACTCCATACTATGCAGTTGACAACCATCGCGAAAATGGAAGGGTAGATGATATCTTCGGAAACCTTGAGTTAAATTATAAGCTTACAAACTGGTTGAATTTTGTTTATCGTGTTGGTGCTAATGTTACCAGCTCGTCTATCAGGCAGACTACTTTGCCTTTCCAACGCAGTGCTTATGCGAAAACACTTACTGACCCTGCTTCTTTAGATATTACTGCACAGATCCAGGATGTGAATATTTCTGGTAAGGCTGATGTTCTGTCAGGAACTGCTACTACAGGACCAACT
>JBDSBG010000204.1:0-8393 GCA_039921685.1 Ferruginibacter sp. | reverse complement strand
AATTCGCTTGGCACGGCGGCTGAAAGTGGCTTTGTGCCCATGGGCTTACCATCGTTCAATGATTCTTTGGTGAAGGGGTACAGCTATGATCCGGCCAGGGCAAAACGATTACTGTTGGAAGCGGGTTATACTAATACAAATATGCCTGTGATTAAGTTATTAACCATTCCCAATTATGCTTCATTGGGTAGTTATATTGTAAACGAGTTAAAACAGTTAGGCATAAACGCAGAAGTAGAGGCGGTTCAAAAAGGTTTATTGCTTGACCAAACAAGTAAATCACAGGTTGTTTTTTTTCGGGGAAGCTGGATTGCTGATTATCCTGATGCCGAGAATTACCTAAGTGTTTTTTATAGCAAAAATCCAGCTCCGCCAAATTACACCCGGTATAAAAATGAAATGTATGACCAGCTTTATGATCGGGCCCTTTCCGAAATAAATGATTCTGCCCGTTACAGCATTTACCGGCAGATGGATCGCATCATTATAGATGATGCTCCGATTGTTCCGCTTTGGTACGATATGCTCCTGCACCTAAAGCATAACAATCTAAAAAATTTCAGGGCCAATAGTTTGAATATGCTTGAGCTGAGGCGGGTGAAGAAAATGTGAGTGTTGTAAATCTGTGCCACTGGAATGTCTAACAGCCTGGAATTTGAAAGAGCAGGATGGTTTATTGGAATTTATAAAGACTACAAACAGAATCAGACATTTATTCGTGTTGAAGTGTGTTAGTTCAATATTATAGACCTCGGATGGAAGATTAGCTCAACCGCTGTCGGGGTTTAAAACCGCCGACAGGGTCTTTTAAAACCGCCGACGGGTTTTTTAAAACCGGCGACATGGTACGGCATTCAACAATCCCCATAAAAAAAGCAGCCACCAAAAGGCAGCCGCTTGTAAAATAAAACCCCCAAGAAATTTAATTTTTTATAATCTTTTTAATGAATTTATCAGTGCTGGTTGTTACTTCAAGAATGTAATTGCCTTTTGCAATGGTTCCGAAGTTTGTAAGTACAACAATGTTATCACCAGTCTGAAGAGAAACTTTCCTTGTCAACATTTCTTTACCATCGAAAGAGATGATCCTGAAAGTTGCCATTTCATCAGCAGGGCTTGTTACTGATACCCTGATATCACTGATGAAAGGATTAGGATAAACATTGAAATCATTTACATTTAATGATCCTGTTAATTTGATAGCAACGATCTTAGAGAAACCATATTTGCCATCGATATCAACGATCTTTAAACGGTAGTAAACAACAGCAGAAGTAGTATTCAAAATATCTGTGAACTGGTAAGCGTGCGTAAACGTCGTAGTACCATTACCAGAAACCCTTCCTCTTGATTCAAAATGAACACCATCGTTACTTCTTTCTACTATAAAATAATCACTGTTTAATTCTGACTCAGTAGTCCATGTTACAAAACCATTCTTGTTTACAAGTGTCGCTTTGAAAGTAGTCAGCTTAACAGGAACCGGTCCGCCATCAGGTCCAATAACTGCAGTACCATCATCGGTAAATACATCTCCAGCCTGGGAATTTGCAGTGATGCGGGCAGTATTTGTTATGCTACCTGGAATTGCACCAGTCAATACTTTGAACTTAACACTGTAATCGCCGTTTGGAGCTGCTGGTAACTGTCCACCAGTTGAACCTGTCGCGCCTGCACCCAGGAAAAATTTCACATAAGTCTTACCGTTAGCTGTTCCTTTAGTTGCCTCGTCTCCATCATTTGCATCTGTTTTAATACCTGCAGTTACACCAGCACCATTTACCACTTCAAGTGTGTTTGGAACATATGTTACATTAGAAGGTAAAGTATCTATAACAACTGCATTGTAAGCAACACCATTACCAGCGTTTGAACCAGATAATACATAAGTAAGCTCTTCGTTTGCATCTACAAAACCATTACCATTTGCATCAGTTACTGTTTTATCCAAAGTAACTAATGGATCTTTCATCCTGATGTTGAAAGTAAACACGCTCGGAAAATATTGATCCTGTTCTGTACCAAATTGTACTGTAACTGAAGTAGCATTGGGTTGGATGTTAAATCCTGTTCCAACATTTACTTCGTCAATATCAATACCCATTTGGTTGCTGTAATTCGGATTCTTTGTTGTTACGTTAGCACCATTTTTTGTGATTGAACCATTCCAGAAATTGGTAACCGGGTTCATCGCATTGCTAACAGCTATATTATTCACTTTAAGGAAATCTCCATCAGGGCTGCTTGCTGAACCATAAAGGTTAGCATCACCTTCCCACGACATAGTTGCCATTACTGCTTCATCAGCAGCAAGTGGGTTATTTGGTACATTCAAACCACTTAAGGTTACATTTAAAGTAGTACCCGCTCCGCTGTTATAAACCTGGGCAAAGCCACCATAAACACGCAAGCTATTATAAGCCTGGGTTGGGTTTTCGTAAGCAACTACGATCGTCCATCCTGCATATTGTCCACCACCAGAAAAGTTACCGGCAGTAGCAGGAATATCTGCAACTGTATAAGTTCCTGCTCCAAGAGTATTTATAAATTGAGTAATGTCAACATAAGCCTGGTAGATTTTTTCAGTACCAGTAACCGCAAACTGGTCAACGTTGGTAGCGGCTGTGATAGCTGAAGTATAAGCACCAGAAGTGCCTTTACGGATCTTAATTTTACGCAGCGTATCAGGTGCACTTGTGATCACAGAATTATTGATTCTGCCACCCCAGTACAAACGGGCAAACCTAATGGTATTGCCGCCAGCAGGTAAAATAAGATCGGCTGAAGATGAATTCCTTGTTCCGGCACCAACGCCTGTATTGCCATCAATGTCGATAAAGGTCATGTTGTTGCCATCATTCCCGATACCAGGGCCGGCGAAACCTAAACCACCAACGCCATTGTTTGCGTTCCCGGTTTGGTTCATACTTGTAAGATCAACATTGCCATTGTTTACAATGTGCATCATGGTGTTACCAAACATTACAGTACCACCTTTTAAATTTTCGGAATAAGCCAGAGCATAAGGTCTTATGCTGGTTTGTGCGTTGGCTGCATTTGTTAACATGCCAAGCAGGAATGTTGCGTAAGCAATCTTTTTTGTAAAATTTGTAAGCATTTTCTTGAGTTTAGAGGTTTAGAAAAAGGCTCACAGAAACTTGGAGGTTGAAATTTTACGAAAGGATAATGAACGCTATGTAATACAGATTAAGAGACGTAGAAATAAGTCTGGGGAATTTCAGTGGTATAGGAGAGGTATGAGGTAATTCGTTCTGGATGTAAAAGTAGAAAAAATATTTAAAGCTCCAAATGTTTTTGTAGTATTTTTTTAAGATTTTTTAAAACAGGATTAAGTATAAATAGTAAAAAAAGTAAGCAAAACACTGAATTTAAAGGTGTTAGCAATAGTGAAACAATTCCTTTTTTGTCGTATATATTCTACAAATATTTTCTGCAGAATCCTGCAAAAGATTGAAAGTTCAGGTTGTTAGCCTGCGGGAAAAGCAGTAAGAAACTATCAGGATTTCAGCTTTGATGCAAATTCCCTGGAGAATTTTTCCACTTTTGGCCTTACCACGAACTGGCAATATGGTGCATTCCCGTTTAATTTAAAATAATTCTGGTGATAATCTTCTGCAGGGTAAAACTTTGTAAAGGGTTCCAGGCTTGTGACTATCGGCCGGGAAAAGGTTCCGGATGCCTGCAATTGAGCTATGTATTTCTCGGCGATGCCTTTTTGCTGTTCATTGTGAAAGAAAACAGCACTTCGGTATTGCGTGCCAATATCATTACCCTGCCTGTTGAGCGTTGTGGGATCATGGGTTTTCCAAAAAATTTCGAGGAGTTCGTCAAAGCTGATTTTTGACGGATCATAAACGATCTGAAGGCACTCGGCATGCCCGGTATTGCCGCCACAAACAGATTTGTAATCTGGGTCAGGCATTTCACCACCGGTATAGCCGCTTGTGACACTGTTTACTCCGTGTAATTGTTGAAAAATGGCTTCGGTGCACCAAAAACACCCATTCGCTAACGTTGCTATTTCGGTTTGGGGATCCGTAATTGTTATGTCGTTCATGCTGTAAGTTTTGTTCTATTTACGGTACTTTTATAAGATCAGGGATGAAGTTTATTCGTTCCGGTAATCAACGGGAATCATAAATTCCAGATCTTGAATGCTTTACACTTTAACCAGGTTGAATGTTTTATAAAAAATTTAATACAATCGCACTTATACTGGCAGCCCCAATCTTACTTTATTCTTGCAAACTTAAATCAACAGCAATGCCAAATGTAAATATTTATGCCATTAGGTTGAAACCTGGGGCCGATTTAAGGAAATCCATACAGGCATTTATAGCAGAACACAAACTTAAGGCCGCATGGATCAGCACATGCGTGGGAAGCCTGACAGAATATAATATCCGTTTTGCAAACCAGCCCGATCCCGGCAGCGGGCGTGGACACTTTGAGATCGTTGGGTTATCTGGTACGCTCTCCGTAAATGGATCGCATTTACATATAAGTGTCAGCGATAGTACTGGCAAAACAATTGGAGGCCACCTGGTTGATGGCTGTATAATATATACAACAGCAGAGATTGTGATTCAAAGTACGGATGGTCTCGAGTTTAAAAGGGCGAAAGATGGAACGACCCCGTGGGAAGAACTGCAGGTAATAAGGAACGAAGAATGATATTTCGGGAGCTTTTGACTTAAAGTTTTCCCTCGTCCTGTTTAGGGGCCTAAGAAAAATTTTCATATCAGCTGGTTTTTTTGAACGTTCAACAAAATGATGCAATGAAAACGTTGAATATTTTTTCTTTGATGAAAGAATATTTGACCACGGGTTAATGCTAATATTTAGCCCGAACTCATCTTTCCGCCCCCTGGGGAACAATACCTGAATAATGCAATAACTGGCAATGAACGCCCTAACTTTGCATCAAAAAGAGCGTCCTTTCATGAAATTTTTTCCGGAATCTACCTTACATCAACTTGAATTTGATAAGATAAAAGAGCTGTTGGCAGCACATTGCCGCACAGAATATGCAAAATCAAAAGCGTTGCATTTGCGCATTCACACAAAAAAAGAATTTATAGAAAAGGAATTGCAGCAAACAAATGAATTTAAAATTTTGCTGCAAAGCGGTCAATATTTCCCCAACGACTTCCCCATAAATATTACCAAAGACATTAAACTGCTCAGTATTCCCGGTGCTTCTTTGGGTGGCGAACAATTTCTCTTACTCAGGAGGCTTGCAGAAAATACCAATAATATCTTTCGCTGGTTCGATGCGGAGCGCAGGGTTGCAAATGCCGCACTTGCCAGGGTAATTGAAAATACCTACTATGAAAAAGTAATCAGGCAAATGATTGACGATGTGCTTGATGAAAGCGGGATTGTAAAAGACAGTGCCAGTGAAGAACTTGCCCGGATAAGGCTAAACCTATACCGTAAACGCAATGAACTTCGTAAAGCTTTCGACCGGATTGTGAGCAAGATGAACAAACAGGGCTACCTGGCAGATATTGAAGAGAGTTTTATGAATGGCAGGAGGGTGCTGGCAGTTTTCGCAGAGCAAAAAAGAATGATTAAAGGGGTATTGCATGGCGAAAGTGATAGCCGCCGCACGAGTTTCATTGAGCCGGAAGAAACCACCGAACTTAACAACCAGGTATTCTCGCTTGAATACGAAGAAACAAAAGAAGTTTACCGGATCCTGCGACAGCTTACACAACAATTAAGCGTGTACGCTTCTCTTTTAAGAACTTATTTTGAAAAAGCAGGTGAATTCGACTTCATCAGGGCGAAAGCGAAACTGGCAGAAGATATCGGTGGCAACTACCCGCAGGTGCATGACCGTGCCTTTGTTAAACTCATTGATGCCTATCATCCTTTGTTACTTCTATATAATAAGAAAGCAAACAAAGCAACCATACCTGTTAACCTTAGCCTAAACGATGAGAACAGGATACTTGTGATCAGCGGGCCAAATGCGGGTGGTAAAACTGTAACCCTGAAAACAGTGGGGCTGGTACAGGTGATGATGCAAAGCGGCTTATTGGTTTCGCTTAGCCCAGACAGTGAGATGGGCATCTTCAAGCAAATGATGATTCATATTGGCGACACACAAAGCCTGGAATTTGAGCTAAGCACTTATTCTTCCCATCTTAAAAACATGAAGCAATTCATGGAGCAGGCAAATGGCAAGACCTTATTTTTTATAGATGAGCTTGGCAGCGGTAGCGACCCTAACCTTGGAGGCGCCTTTGCAGAAGTGATCATGGAAGAACTTGCATTCAAACACGCCTTCGGTATTGTAACCACGCATTACTTGAATTTAAAAGTAATGGCGAATAAAGTAAAAGGCATCATCAATGGAGCCATGCAGTTTGATGAAAAGAACCTTTTGCCATTGTACAAACTGCAGGTAGGCAAGCCCGGGAGTTCATATACTTTTTCCATTGCAGAAAGGATCGGACTTGATAAAAAACTGATAGCCCGGGCACGAACACTTGTAGATGAAAATCATTTCCAGCTGGACAAGATGCTGAACAGTACCGAACAGGATCGCCAGGTAATTGATAAGGAAAAGGAAAGGTTGCAACAACTTTTGAAGGAAAATGAAGTGCTGAAAAAAGAAATGCTTAAAGTAATCAACAAGGAAGAGCACCAACAGGAAATAGAAAAATTAAAACTGCAGAACAAATTATCAGAAGATAAACTGCTCTACCTGAAAGACATGGAACGCCGCTTAAAGTCTATGGTAATTGAATGGCGTAAAGCAGAAGATAAAGACAGCGTGGTAAAAATGATCCAGGCCCTGCTTTTCAACCAGAAGGAAAAAATGCAGGCCGAAAAACGGCAAAAAAAGATGAATGAAAAATTTGAGGAAGTGGGAGGTGAGATTAAGATCGGGGATAAAGTGAGAATGAACCAAAACCGCCAGGTAGGAATTGTAAAAGAATTACGTGGTAAGAAAGCTTTGCTGCAGGTAGGGATGGTGCCCATTACGGTGGAGCTGAAAGATTTGACCGTGGTAAAAGACAAGGTTGTGTAAGTTGGATCGTTCATTTCTTTTTCTCCACTGGCATATCCTGTAAGAGGAAGTACAAAAACCATTCAACGGTTTTCTTTGATCAATAGTAAACGTTCAATAAAATAAAACCAGGAATACAACGATGCTTGATTAACGGTAAAATAATCTTCGCAACCAATGCGAAAATGCCTGTCGTAATCCTCATATAAATACATTACTGGATAAATTTGGATGAAGACAGTAACGGGTAAACGCCTTTTACATTTTTATTAGTTTAATATACTGCTGACCATTTCATCCTAAATGGATACCCGATCATTTAATTCAATGATTTAACTTCTACTATACGGCCTCCATTGAACATTAATAAGCGGGTTGATCATACTGCGGCATAACAGTAATCATGTTTTACATAGTGAAAGTATGATTGTTATCATTTGTGCTAAAATAGCAATTGAATAAAACTATTTGCAGGGTTTTACATTTTAGTTTTGTATCCAACTAAAAATTATTGTATGCAAATAACTGAAAATAAAGTATCGCAAATGACAGCGAATTTGCTTGAGCAAACACTGGGTCAATTGGTTGCCGCTGATATACGCAATGCAACAATCTTTAAAAAGCATGGATTGGACTTTTGTTGTGGGGGAAAGAAAACAGTAAAACAAGCCTGTATTGAAAAAGGGATTGATGTATTGAGGATTGAACAGGAATTGCAACATTCGGATTTGATTATGGCTTCATCCCGTTCATTGCCTTATTCTGATTGGCCTCTTGACTTCCTTTGCGATTACGTTTTGAATACACATCATAGTTATGTTAGAAAGGCCCTGCCTGATATTGAAGCATATGCAGAAAAGGTATGCAGGGTGCATAGCAAAAATCACCCGGAGCTGATCCGCATCTTTAGCCTTGTAGGGGATATTGCAACTGAATTAAACTCGCATATGAGTAAAGAAGAGAATGTGCTTTTCCCTTATATTAAAGAGCTTGTCTCAGCCACCCTTAATAAATTGAGTATCCATGCAGGGAAATTTGGAAGCGTAAAAAATCCTATCCAGATGATGGAGATGGAACATGAAATGGTGGGCATTGCCCTGGAAGAAATTAGAACGCTAACAAATGATTATTCATTTCCAACCGATGCATGCACTAGTTATAAATTGTTATTTAAGTTATTAACTGAATTTGAAGAAGACCTGCACCTGCATATACACCTCGAAAACAATATCATTTTTCCCAGGGCGATTGAGATGGAAAAGAAATTAGAACTTTTATGAGGATTTAATCACAGCATTCAGCTACAGTTACTTTCAGAAAAAATCCTGCTATTCATAAACAGCATTTACAT
>JBDSBG010000203.1:0-19461 GCA_039921685.1 Ferruginibacter sp. | reverse complement strand
GGTGGAACATTAGCAGATCATGTTAATAGAAAAGAGCTTACAAGGGCGGTCATTCCATTTATTGATAAAAGTGAAATCCCTCCACCTTCCTCAACAGCTATTCCGCAGCCAAAAGATCTTATCTTTTTTAATGGTTCAGGAGGTTTTTTACCTGATGGTAAAGAATATGTTATTATAACAGATAATAATAATAAAACACCTGCGCCTTGGGTAAATGTAATTGCGAATCCCGTTTTTGGAACCGTAATTTCAGAAAGTGGATCAGCATATTCATGGACTGAAAATGCACACGAATTAAGGCTTACAACATGGAGCAATGATCCTGTATCAGATACAAGCGGTGAAGCTTTTTATCTGAGAGATGAAGACAGCGGCCATTTTTGGTCAACCGCATTGCTGCCTGCAGGTGGCCAGTCAGCATATATTACACGACACGGATTTGGATATAGTGTTTTTGAACATATTGAAGATGGAATTTATTCAGAAATGATCGTGTATGTTGATTTAGCGTCGTCTATTAAATTCACCGTATTAAAAATACGGAACCAATCAGGAAGGTCGCGTAATTTATCAGCTACGGGTTATATTGAATGGGTGTTGGGGGATGTCAGGATGAAAACGGCCATGCATATTCATACAGAGATTGATCCTGAAAGCGGGGCGTTGTTTGCAAAAAATCAATACAACACCGCGTTTAACAACAGGGTGGCTTTTTTTGATGTTGATTATTTGAAAAAAACTTTTACCGGAGATCGCACAGAATTTATGGGACGTAATGGCAATTTGCAGAATCCCGATGCCATGTCCCGTTTAAAACTTTCAGGAAAAATCGGACTTGCTTTAGACCCTTGTGCTGCTATACAGGTTCCTTTTTTCGTTGCAGATGGAGAAGAACAGGAAATTATTTTCAGGCTTGGTGCTGGCAAAGATTCCATCGAAGCAAGTTCCCTGGCCAAACAATTCAGGGGGCCAGCTATGGCGAAAGAAGCATTGGAAAAAGTAAAAAACTACTGGCAGGAAACCATTGGAGCTTTGCAGGTAGAAACTCCGGATGTTGCAATCAATATCATTACTAACGGCTGGCTTACGTATCAAACGCTCTCCTCAAGGCTGTGGGGTAGAAGCGGGTTTTACCAGTCGGGAGGAGCATTTGGTTTCAGGGACCAGTTGCAGGATGTGATGTCTCTTCTTCATACAAGGCCGGAACTTGCCCGTGAACAAATTTTGCTTTGTGCATCCCGGCAATTTAAAGAAGGGGATGTACAACATTGGTGGCATCCCCCGCTTGGCCGCGGCGTGCGAACGCGCATATCGGATGATTATTTGTGGTTGCCTTTTGTAACGGACTGTTATATTAAACAAACGGGTGATGCCGGCATACTGGATATTGTAGGTAATTTCCTTGATGGACGGATGCTAAACCCTTCAGAAGAATCATATTTCGATCTTCCGGCAGATTCAGGAGTGTCTGCAACACTTTACGAACATTGTGTACTGGCCATTAAACACGGATTAAATTTTGGCGTACACGGCTTACCGTTGATCGGTACCGGCGACTGGAATGATGGCCTTGATAAGGTAGGGCAAAATGGCAAAGGAGAAAGTGTGTGGCTGGCATTTTTTCTTTATGACATACTAAACCGTTTCGGGGAGACCGCTCGTTTACATAATGACCTAACCTTTGCCGATACATGCAAAAAGGAAGCGGTCAAACTGAAAGAAAATATTGATAAAAGCGCCTGGGATGGTGAATGGTATAAGCGTGCCTGGTTCGACAATGGAACGCCATTGGGATCTAACACTGATGAAGAATGTAAGATTGATTCTATTGCGCAAAGCTGGTCGGTTTTATCCGGAGGCGGGAATGAAAGCCTGGTTCATACTGCTATGGAATCGGCCTATAAAAACCTGGTACAAAAGGAGGTGGGCATTATCCGGTTGCTGGAGCCTGCGTTCGATAAATCTGATCTGAACCCCGGCTACATAAAAGGATATGTACCTGGCGTAAGAGAAAATGGCGGTCAATATACGCATGCGGCTGTATGGATGATCATGGCCTTTGCCAGGTTGGGCAATAATGAACGTGTCTGGGAATTATTGAACATGATCAACCCGGTTAATCATGGTAAAACTGCGGAGGAGATCGCCATCTACAAAGTAGAACCCTATGTACTTGCAGCGGATGTTTATTCACGTGAACCTCATGCCGGGCGTGGCGGCTGGACCTGGTACACCGGGTCTGCCGGCTGGTTGTATCGATTAATCACGGAATCGTTTCTTGGAATGCAGCGGGAAGGAAATAAACTAACATTCACACCCTGCGTGCCGGCAGAATGGAAATCTTTTAAAGTGCAGTACAGGTATAAAAATACAACCTATGCTATTGAAGTAATGCGAATTCCTTCCAATGAAAAAATGACTGTAACAGTTGATGGAGTGGAGAAGGAAGGAAATGTGATAACGCTTATAGATGACAGGGCTGAACATAACGTGCTGATCGCCGCTAATAAAAACACTTAAAAAGCCATTGCTTTTTACCTGCTGCAGCACCGCCCGGATTGGAAAAGAAAAGGATCTAACCGGGTTTCGCAAGCTGCCTTATCCTGGCCACATTCAATCTCATGCGTAGATGGTAATTTATAGTGTTTGTATTAATCAATAATTTTAAATCAATACAGCCGCTATTATCCCATAATGAGAAATATGGGTATAATAATATACATAAATAAGCTATATACTATGCAGCCTTATCTTCAGTTTGATTTTTTTTACCTCCAAAAGTTATAACAATCGCAATAAAAGATCCTCCACCAAAATTTGTAAGCACCATTATTCCGATTAATCTTAAAAGCAATCCCGCTGGTTTATGAAACTCCATGGCTCCCGGAGCATCTTTAATGGTATCGCTCATGGGCCTGGTATTAAATATATCTCCCGAAAAATAAAAATCAAGGGCAATAAGAAATAAAATACAAAATGCAATACCCATGATTATAACAGCAAACTCATGCATAAGCATTGTAATCGCTTGTTCCTTTTCTACGGGTCTGGATAAAACTTTAAGTGCATAAAACAAAATGGCAGCCATAAAAAGAATGGTTCCAATATAGATAAAATAAAAATTCTCATACTTCCGATCGTAAAAAAAGTAAATCACAGGAATTATATAAGCAATTGCAGCCAGGAAACCATATTTAAAATATCCGGAAAACTTTCTTTTTGCAAATAAACTTTGTTTCATGACTTTTGAATTTAATTGCCTCCAGCTATATACTTCACCGGCATACATGAATCGTAGCTCATAAGAAAATTAAGATTCAGATTTTATTACTCTTAAATAATAACGGAATAATAAATGTTCCGAATATGCCAAAAATGATAAGGATTCCAATTAGTAATTCCCTGAACTGGTTATTCAGGATATTATCATCACTCCTTTTTACACTTAATGAAAATGCAATTGCTATTATTGTAAGAAGAGTAAAAAATATCCTGAAAACAAAAGTTCCTTTTTTAATATAATGATGAAACACGTTGAATAATAATCCTGAAACAGTCATTAGGATTAATGACGCAAATATGATAGTAGAAATATTTATGATCTGCGAAAATGGAAGCCCTGAGTATGCTCTAAATAAGAAGTTGTAGATAAGATTTGTGCAAGCTGCACCGATTCCCGCAAATAGCCCCGCCAATAAAGATTTCGAAAATTCGGTTGGCATATAGTCGTGGTTCATAAAATAAATTTATAGATGATGTTTTTACACGCCAAATACTGTGCCCGGTAATCCAAAGCTTAAGAGGCAACTGTTTATCGGATTAGAAAAGCCTTGCAGGATAATAGATTTATTATTAATGTTGTTTAGAAAACCACCTTTCGCATTAAAGTTCGGTTCATTAAATAAATAAGAGTCACGCGGTAATGGCTGCACCAACTATCAACACTTAGAATAAAAAAAAAGTTTCACGATCTTTTTTCACAAAGAAAATCATTGGTGGAAAAGATTGCTGTCAGAGAATTCACAATATGAAAAAAGATTATCGAACTGCTTGATGCCTGTCTACGAATGCATTTGTCTGGTTGCTGCGAATTATTTGTTGCACCAACATTTGTTTTTCATAGCATCATCGTTGTGTCACTCACGTGTACGGCATACAAATAATCAGCCGATAGTAGAAAAAGCATCCTGCCAATTTATAATCCATATCTCATAAAAATCCATTAACGGGCAACTACAAAAAATTGCAATACAAATCCCATCAATAAAACCTTCTAATAAACATTCATTTTAAAAAAAATAAAATAACCTGCAAGTTAGCAGCGGCGCATCCTGCACAGCCTTTGGCAAAGAAAAATCATAACCTCTCGCTGCGCAGCATAAACGCAGCCGTATCGTTTCAAAAGTTTTGACGATCATGCAATCCTTTAATCCGGGAAATCCTGATCCTAAACATTTATATGCTTCGCTCAATGCCGCCGCTTCCATTTGCAGGTATTTTATTTTTTCATTTAAAATGTATGTTATGTTATCAGCAAGTTTTTCTTTCGGCATTGGTTTAAGTAATACGCCATTGTCTCGTTTCCATGGCCGTCGTCGTCGCTCATGGGTTTCATTTATTACTACAGGTTGTCATAATGGGCAGGTCGTTTACGTAGTGTATCGGTGCCCGGTAGTAAATGGCATGGCGCATGTTAATTCAGCATGGCAGCATAGGGTAGTGCCGGCATAGGTTTCAATAAAGGCTGGTCAGTTATCACTGGCTGGCCTTTAATTTTAATTATTACTTCAGATGCATTGAAGCAATATCTTATTTTTATTGAGCAAATAGAACAGTTATATGTCATCTTTACCGAGCAGCAATTTTATAGAACGATATGCTTTAATACTAGAGCCTTATTCAAAAATTAAGGCAGAGTTAGATTTAACAAACGATGAGTTTTACGCTTTGACAAAAAAATTTGCTTTAGAAATAAAAGGTGCTCGTAAAGTAAGGCAGCTTTATCAGCGAAAAGGTTTTAAGAAAGTCGGCTTATGGAATTTTACAGTTGGTGGATAAAACAAGCTAAAGTTTGCAACT
The DNA here is from genome assembly GCA_039921685.1 of Ferruginibacter sp. Taxonomy (GTDB): domain Bacteria; phylum Bacteroidota; class Bacteroidia; order Chitinophagales; family Chitinophagaceae; genus Ferruginibacter. The sequence goes on along the minus strand of JBDSBG010000203.1, from coordinate 14,382 downwards.
ATTGCGGAATTAGCGACAACCAGCTTCTCATTCTATTAGATAAACTTACTGAATTTAACAAGAGGCCGACAAGAGGCAAAACACTTGAAATTGACAGACGAATTTCAAATAGGGATTATAACGACATAGATAATCTTGTATTTTGTTGTTATATATGCAACAATGCTAAGAGTGACTTTTTTAACTACGAACAATTTATTCCTATTGGACAATCCATAAAATTAGTTTGGCAGAAAATCTTAAACCTTGAATCTTGATGAAGTATTGTTTTTAAATTAAATCATCCATGCCGAAATGTTACCATAGAAATATTAGCATTTTGTTTTTAAGGAAACGTTTTATTTAGCTACAAGCATCGTTACGGAAAAATTGTAGTATCGGTTTTCAGAACAATAAGCATCTACACCTGAAGGTTACCATAGTAAAAAGTGGCATTTTGTTTTTTGAGAAAAGATATTGGAAGCTAGAAGCATCGCTGCGGGAAATAGGTCTCTCTCCAGGCAGGTTCGGCAAGTACCACGCCAGCCCAGCCCGGTATTGCCATATATAGTTTTCAATATGGCAGTTATTGTATGTACCAAATAGCTGTACATATGAATAATAGGGAATGGCAACACCGGGCTGCCCTTCGGGTATTCCGCTTTGCTCCATAGGCTGTCATGCTACTTGCAGCTCACCCGCCTTCCGTTCGGGCAGCTCCTATGTCCCTCAGCCAGCTAAAAGTTCATTCGTCCTTCCTCACTACATGGTACCATGTTCGCAAGAGCATTGCGGTCAAAGAAGAAAAAGTGTAGTATGCTCACTTGGTCTCCTTCCGCTCGTTCGTCCTCATTCATTTCAGCAGGCTTCGGTCCATTCGCTGCCCATATTGTTGTGCTCGCCTTGCCTGCCATCGCCTGCGTTCCGGGGTCTCGGTGGCACAAACCCCCGCTTATGCCGCCAATCAACATTGCAGTGGATTGGAAAAGTATTGAATTGGCGGCATGCCACCCTCGGCCCCTTCACTGTGCGTCCATCCCCCGCAAGAGCGGGGTTTACTGGCCGCCCCAGTCGTTGGCGCTCGCCGGCGGACCTCCGTTCAGTCGTTCCTCCTTCACTCCGGCCGCCGCCTTAGCAGGCTCACTTTTTTAAGAAGCAGTTATTAAAATAAAGACAATCACTGTAAATATTACCCTCTTTGAAATTGTATTTCTACCGAAAATAATATGAGTAAGAATTGAATAGCAATGGCAATAGTTCTTAAAAAAATTAATGTTGATTAATATGTTAATTTTAAATGAATTGGATTACTTAATTAACATCGTTGTGAAATATAATTTTTGATCCCAATAGAGGGAAAGCTTACATTGCCACCTATGCAAAAAATAAAGTAAAATCTTGAATAACAAATTAGTATCATATTCACGAGCGGGAGATGTTTTTCACTACCGCTGGGCAGCAAGAAGATGCTTACGATTGCTTTATCCGAACTCTGTTTTGGAAAACATTGTTATAGAAGGATCGAATGAGAAACGGAAAGCAGGGGAATATGTAATTGATGTTTCAGAGTACTCAAATATTGAAGACAATCATAAAAGTATAGAATACTACCAGCTTAAGCACACCACTATGCTTGTTCATAAAACAATGAAATTGGCTGATATGAAGCAAACTCTTGTAGGCTTTGCTAATAGGTTTCGTCAGCATGAAAGAGAAAAAAGTAAAGATTCAGTTTCGATCTCATTCAGTCTCATTACAAACAGGAAAGTCGATGATTTCGTCAAGGATCAATTGGTATACCTGGCGATGAGTGAAGTCGGTGAAACGCGTTTTCGTAAAACACTCGAGAAGTATACGAAATTTAGGGGAAAACTACTTGCGGGGTTTTGCGCACTTCTTAATATTGAGGACAGCGAAGGCGATTACAATGTACAGGATCTAGAACTTCGTGCGGAGTTATCGCATTTAGTTGCAGGATCTGTCACCACAACGCAGGCAGATGCATTATTCATTATGGTAGAGGATAAAGTGCTTCCTCACAGCAATCATAATGTAAACCGTGAAGAGGTATTGAAGAGGCTTAATATTACTAATAATCGGCAGCTCTTCCCAGCACCTCCTCTATGGGAAAAACTGGATAAAGTGATTGTGCGGGAACAGTACGCTGGAATAATTCGTTCTATAAGCAAATCGGCAAATCCCATAATTGTCCATGCAGCGGGCGGTGTTGGTAAAAGCGTTTTTTGCCAGTACCTCATAACCTCTACCCCTGAGCATTCTTTAACAATCGCCTACGATTGCTTCGGAACAGGCAGCTATCGGAACAGAAGTTCGTTCAGACACAGATACCGAGATGCACTTGTTCAGATAGCAAATGAACTTGCAGCAAAAGACATCAGTCAACCATTATTAGTTTTTGACACAACACTCGATGATGATATTTTAAGAAGTTTTTTACTACGAATAAATTCAGCTGTTAATGCTTTGAAAGAAATAAATAAGCAGGCGCAGCTTTTTATAGTAATCGATGCAGCAGATAACGCAGAAATGGCGGCAGAAGAATATAGTGACAACTGCTTTGCGCATGAATTGTTGCGTGAAAAAATGCCCGTTGGATGCAAACTCATCATGTTGTGTCGAACAGAACGTATACAACTTCTAAATCCAAATGAAAATATTCTGTCAATAGAATTAAATTCTTTTTCCGAAGAAGAATCACATCACAATCTGCAGTCTTACTTTCCAACTGCAACTTTTAACGATGCTATCGAATTTTATCGTTTAACAGGTGGAAATCCTCGTGTCCAGGCAAATATTCTTGCTATTTCACATCGAACAGTTACCGATTTGCTTTTATCTTTCGGTCCTAACCCGATGACAGTAGAAATGCAAATCGAACAACAATTACACGGTGCTGTGATGAAAATAAAAGAAGACCAAACTCCCAACTTTCAGGACAAAATTAACTCCATTTGTATTGGTCTTGCAAGTCTTCCGCCTCATATACCTATATCAATATTGGCAAGAGCTGCTGGAGTGTCAGCAGAAGCCATAAACAGTTTTGTAGCCGACTTGGGTAGACCGTTATGGATAAGTGATACTACCGTTCAATTCAGGGATGAGCCAACAGAAACATGGTTCCGTAAAACCTATCTTGCCGAAAAGGAAAACTATCTGGACTATATTGCTCGGCTCGAACCTTTCGCATCCGATTCAACATATGTGGCAGAAGTTATTCCACAGCTTTACCTCCAGGCCGGAGAATATGATAAACTCATAAAAATAGCATTGTCCGACGATATGCTACCTGTATACAATCCTATTGATGAAAGGAATGTTAGAATTTTCAGGTTACGTTTTGCATTTATCGCAGCGCTAAAATCAAAAAAAATCAAAGATGCAATTCAACTTGCCCTGAGGGCTGGAGAAGAGGTTGCAGGCAGTAACCGACAATTTTTTCTTTTTAAAAATAATCTTGATCTTCTTGCAGTGCTTCAGGGTAAAGAAAAAGTTCAGGAAATTGCTTTTAAATCCAAACTGCGAAGCGGCTGGGATGGATCTGAAAGTATTTACACCGCATCTCTTTTATCTTCTATTTCAGAATATAAAGGCGAAGCCCGGGGTTACTTGCGTGCAGCAGGAAATTGGCTGTCGATTTATTTTAATAGTAAGAAGACTGAAGATCAGGATCATGGCCAGGAAGAAAAACTCAGTGATCAGGATATTCTGGAATTCGCCTTCGCACACCTAAATATAAATGCTGTTGCAGGTTCAGTAGCATTTATTAATAGCCTCAAACCAAAAGAATATTTGTCCCGGGTGGTTGCTATGCTTGCAAAGCGACTTATTGATGCAGGAAAAATTGCAATACTGCATGAGTATGCTGAATGCTGGCAGGAAGAACCATATTATATAGTTTCGATTGCTCATGAACTAATGCAAGTTGGAAAATTCATAAAATTGTCTATTGCAAAAAAATGCTTCGATAAAATCTGCAATCCGAAAACCAGGATTACTAAACCGAAGGATTATATCTACGATGATCAGCGTGTTGCAATAATTATAAGTTTTATCGAAAACTGTTTCCACTATAAGCTCAATTCCCAAAAAATTAATTCTGCATTGGACTATTATGTACCGTTAAGAGCGAATAATATGGTGGTGTCAAATCACTCTTCAAAAGACAGGTCCATTTTTCTAAAGGCACTTGCAATTAGATTGACCTTGGCGCGGAAAAATGAAATTGAAATTGAAGAAATTGTTCCCGCAGAACTTCTTGCAAAGAAGAAAAATCACAATTATGAAAATGACTTGAAAGAATTTAAAGAGTATATAAAAGGTTTATTGCCGTGGTTTTTATTACGTGCAAGTATTTTACGTGGGGAGGTCGGTGAATTTCAAACTCAATTTCAGTCAACGGTAACTATTTCACAACAAGCGAGATCAAATCGGTATGGCAACTATGACCCATTGCCAACAGAGATCGCAGAACACGTTTCTTCCATTCTTATACTCGGTGACACGAGGGTTGTTAATGATTGTTACCAATATCTTATTTCATCTGGAGGAGATTTTAATTCGCAAATTAGACTCAGGTTATTACGTGCAGCCTATCGCTCTGAACATCTTAAAAATATTGCTGATAATTTGGAGCGTACAACTCATGAGATCATTGAGTCGCTAAAAGAAGTGGGGCCAGATGAAATGGCTGAAAAGTATATTTCCCTTTCCCGGGCGGTCGCTGTAAATTCAATTGCTGATGCTAGTGAATATTTTAATCAGGCAGTTGAAATCGTTTCAAAATTTGGAGACGAATTGGTCAGACGTTGGGTGGCACTGGAATCTCTTGCCGAACGTGCGGCAGAATTGTCGAACATTAAAGATGAATTTGCTTATCGGTTCATCCGGTGCGCTGAATTGGTTGGTATTTATGTATCGCGTGAAAAATATTGGGATAGAAGCAACGCGGCACGGGTTGATGCTAAAATGCATCCTGCTACAGCTATAGCTGCCATAAGCAGGTGGCGTGATAGAATTGTAGGTACATATCAGTATCAATTTCTTGCAATTGTAATAGAACTTGTAAACAATCATTCGATTTCTCCTTTGTGTGCCTGGTCACTTACTCATTTTTTTGGTAACAGGCTGAATGGTGATCTTGCTTTAATTTGTATAGAACTTGAGTCAACCAAAACAGGAAAGCAGGCTATTTTAAATGATGCTGTACGGATTTTACAGGTAGAAGGGGCTCATCAAAAATATGTGGATGACCTTCAAGTTATTACTTCCAAATTTGATCTTGTAAATGATGGGTTGACAAATCTTGTTGAATTTTTCGCACCAGATAAAAAAGAGATCTTAGCTGATCAAGATTATTCTTATTTGAAAAAAAGAAATAATCAATCAGATACACAATGGGACAAAATATTTCACGGTATTCAAATAGATTCACTGGATGGTTTGACTAAAATTCTGGACAGGTTACCTAAAGAACCAAAAAATACATTACCTCATCGCGGGGTAAGAGACATGTTGATTGAAGCTCTTTCAAGGGTGAACCAAAGTGAGGTTACTAATTTCATCGATATAGTATTTACATCCGACCATATTGAAATGTACGATGCAAAAGCAGTCTTATATGCTGTTCCAGATAATTGGAAAAATAAACCGGCACTAAAGGCAATTTGGCCCACTATCATAAAAAAATTTGGGAGGCGCTATGTCCATGAACTAACCAATAAGTACTCCTTTGATCACTGTGTAAGTGATCTGCAATTATCAGATGATTTAGCTAATGAGTTAAAGTTTGGCATGTTTGAAGGACTGCAGAACGAGAACGGTTTGCATCATGAGGAAACTTTCTTTGGTTTCTGCGAGCTTTTTGCTTCCATGTTATCATCGGAAGACGCTTTAGAAATGACAGACTACGCAATGAGCCGTTTTGAATTGCATATTGACGACACTATTGGTGATGGGCCTTATGGTAAAAAGATAGCCGTTGATGGAGATGTAAGTAAGAGTGTAGCCGGATTTATTTGGTCGGCTTTGGGTTCTCCATGGGGCTGGGAACGCTGGAATGCAGCTCATGCAGTTCGATCTATGGGTGATCTTGGGTGTACAGAAGTTATAGATGCTTTGTTCAATTCATTAGAAAATGGTGAAGTCGGTGCATACGGTAGTGCAGAATATATATTCTACAAATTGCATGCAATTCAATATTTCTTTATAGCACTGGCCAGAACTTCATTATCCAACCCCAAGGTGCTTTTAAACTATGCAGGCAAGATTAGTAAGTATGCACTGGAGGCCAACCACATTCTGATTCAAAAGTTTGCTGCAGACACTGCATTGAATATTTCAAAAGCTTTTCCCGGTACTTATGAAGCAGCGAAAGTTGACCTATTGCATCAGGTTGGAAAAAGCCCATTCAAAACAAAAAAAGAAAAGTACGATTTCTGGACTGATAGTTTTTGGCATAAAGCGAATAATATAAAAGCTAAAATTGATTTTCATTTCAGTTATGATTTTGACCATTACTGGTTTGAACCACTCGGAAATGTTTTCGCTGTTCCTGGCAAGCAGGTGGAAGATATTGCAATTGAGGTAGTGGTTAATTGGGGAATGAATGGCAGAAATGGTTATAAAAATGATCCAAGAGGAGGTTTATGGAATTCATCTTCGTCTGAACGTGAAACCTGGCATGATCACGGAAGCTATCCGAAAACGGATAACCTTGATTTTTATCTATCCTACCATTCCCTGATGGTCGCCGCTGCAAAACTTGTAAAAGTCATGCCCGTTGTTGACAAAAGTGATTGGAGAGAAAATGTATGGAATGATTGGCTGGATCGTCATTTACCATCAATTGAAGATGGTCGATGGCTGAGCGATATTCGAGGGCCTTTGCCACTAAATCGCCCCGAATGGACAAAAAATCAAAGATCCGATAATTGGCAAACTGACATAACAGAACAAGATATCAAGGAAAGACTTATAGAAATCCATAAAGGAGAAACTTGGATAACTGTAGGTGGGGGCTGGCATGAAAAGGTAAGTGAGCGTAAAGAAGATGTATCAATTCGTTCAGCATTTGTTGCTGTGGAAACATCTGATGCCTTAATGCGTGCTTTTCAATCCTGCGAAGATCATCATGATTATAAAATACCTGATTACGAAGAGGAAGATATGGAATCACAGCACGGTACTTTTGTTTTAAAAGGCTGGATTGAATATCCCTCTAGGTCAAAAGGTCTGGATGATTTTGATCCCCGTTCGGCAGATGTAAGTTATCCGATCATTTCACTTGGGGCATCCGTCCTGGTAGATTTGAACCTGCTTTCTGCATTCGATACCTGGACGGAAATATCAAAAACCGGAGAGGTTTTAAGATGCGAAAACTGGAGTAGCGATCGTGGAGACCGTAATGAATATACCGACCAGGGTGGTATGCGGTTAAAAATCAAGATGAATTTTTTAATGCAGGCTTGCAAAAAGTATCAGCGTGATCTGATAATTAAATTCTCAATAGATAGGGACATTATAGTTAGTAAGATGGGTGGATCTAATAATTACGGAAAACCAGTTGTTAAAATATTAATCATATCAGCAGATGGAACAATCAGAACAACAGAAGGAAGTTTTGGAACTAGGTAAGCTACTTGTGAAAGAATTAGGCATTGAGAAAAGTGTGGATACTCTCTCACGCTGGATGGCTCATTACGTTTCGGAAAAAATAAAATATGCCGAGTCGGTCACTGATAGCGTTAAGAAAAAGAAAGCTGAAAAAGAATGTGTTTCTTTAATTCTTGATCTTTGGAAACATCGTTGGCAATATAAACCAAACAGGCGCCCTTTAAGGAATTTCAATCACTTGTTTGACATTCTGGAAAAACTTGATCCTGAAAAAGAAGAGCCATACTATTTCCGTTTCAGTAATGATGAATCTAAGGAACAGGAAAACGAATCTTTTACAGCATTGGATCTTAAAAATTTGTCTGCACTTGCCCTACAAATTGATAAGGTCGCAAGAATATGGATTAATTATCTTCTTCATCAAGCTGCTGTAAAAGCAAACAATGAAAAGATCAAAAAAATAATAGATCGTGCTGTGAAGCTTCCTGATTCGATGGATGCACGTATAATTCAAATTGTTTTGGAAGATTCTTTAGAGGACATAGATAAAAAGCCGTTTGACCAGGAAGAATTTGAAAGAAAAAGCAAAATCAAAAAACTAAACCAGCGTATTGAAGAATTACAAAAATTCAAGGAGGTCAACCAATATTTGATCGGCCAGTTTGAGAAGGAACTGAATATCTTAAAAAAGTGAAGCTGTTCATGGGCTTTTACAGATGATATATTCTTCGTAGACAGCATCCTTTTCCTTACAATCAAGTTGGTCTGTTATTGAACAAACATGCAGGTTTTATGAGCCAACTATTTGATAAAAAATAGCTCACTTTCCCCATTGATCAGCCTTCCAATTAAGAGAAGGAAGGTAATATTCTGATATTATATTGTTACCAACCTTGGAACAAGCTTGCCCTTTTTTTGTGCTGCGTCATTTTAAAATCCGTTCCAGTCGCTGGCGCTCGCCGTCGGACCTCCGTTCAGTCGTTCCTCTTTCACTCCGGCCGCCGTCTTTGCAGGCTCGCCACATAATTGAACTGTGTTGGATAATAACGGACAATCATACTCGCTGAAAAATTCCATGATATTACGTTTGGTAAGAAAAATATTTGAAATGCTTTGAAAAACATAGGATATAGTTGCAATTAAGAAAAGGCAACAAGCATGTTTGACCTTTTGAAAATTCGTAATCAATTTGAAAAATTCGTTTCAATAGCAACGGGACCGAAGAAAGTGTTTTGACTATAGTGTGCAGAAAAAATAAAATAAAAAAAAGCCCAAGTTAGCCGCCGGTATGAGGCATTACGTTTCGCTTCCCGAAGAAGCAACCAAATTGTTCGGCATAAAACTTCACCAAGTCATTTCAGCTTTATATCCTGCACCAGCTTCATCACAAAATTTCATCTTAAGTAATCCACGTATTTATTCCGCTGCAATTTAGTTTGTAGAACCGGCGGCTATTTTTTGGGCTTTCTTTTTTTTCTTTTTTTCTTTTCCAAATTATCGGGAAGGCCAAGAAGGAAAGTCACTTAAAAACTTTTTTTATGATGCTTCCACAAATTCGTTGCTATCATGCAAACACAAATGAGCAACCTTTAATGTTTTTCATTCTTTCTAAAGGAGAGAATGCAGGAAAGCCCGGCTTACAGCCCTGGCCAAATTCCTTTTCTGTTTTATGCAATAACCAGGAATCGTTCGATTTTTATTTCTGGCTTATGCACGGCCTTTACAAAGCGGATAAATTTAAACCTCGTCTAAGAGGTTCCGTTATTCCCTTTGTCAATTTAAATGATATAAAGGATGTTTTAAAAGAAACCGTTCCTGTCATCCATCCCAATTGGTTAGAGTTTCAAAAAATCATGAAGGCTTTAGATCTTCTTGAAAAAAGTAAAACAACGCTTGGCCAGCAGCTTCTTACTACTGAAAATTTGCAACGTTTTCTAATTCGAAAAGTTTTCAACCAGTAGTTTAAAAAAAGCGGGGAGCATTTGCTTCCCGCTTTACCTATTTGCTGATCAATAATGTTACACCAGGACAATTGATCGATTCTTTCTAACAAATAAAAAGTGTGAGTTCGTACGGGCTGGCGCAGCTGCCGGAAACATAGAAAAATCGAAGGCAAAGCCTGGCAGCTTTGCCTTGCGGAAAAAATATAAATAATTGTAGGCAATTATTATATTTTTTCGGGACACTATGTGCAATCATTTATATTTTTTTCGCCATTGGCAACCTTTAAATTGTTGCCAATAACAAAATAAAAAAGGAGCATCGCTGCTCCCTTTTATTTTCCAACACACACCCACGACTGCTAGAAACAATTTTTGATTTTTTTATAAATGTATTTTAGAAACAGGGTAATTCCGAAACTTACAGCTGCTCCAACAGCAGCGAGAATAGCAGTTTTCAAAATATCAGAGTGACTGATATTGGCAAAGATGGTTAGCAACGTCCCCGCTGCAGTTCCTGCCTTAGTTGTATTATCGAAGTAATGATGCATTATTCGCCCTCCTTTGTTGCCTGGCTTACTACAGAAATACTTGTGCCTGCTACAGCCAAATAAGCTGCAATCTTTATCAAGACAGCAGGTAAAGCTATAGGTGCAGTGGCAATGGTTGTAGCAACTGCTGCAACAGCAAGACCTATGTTCCTTAGTTTCTTAAAAAATTTAGGTGTTGGCTTTTTTAATCTTTGTTTGATTTCCTGTACCATATACTGATTAAGATTTGATGGTTAAAAAAACTTGTTTGTGTTGATCGAGGTAGGTAAATACAAGTGTCAGAAAATTAGAGAATGCAATTCTTGAACTTGCTCCTTTACCCGGAGCTTCCAAAACAGAAACTGGAGCAATACAGCCTCGTAATTCCTTTTTAGCATCATTCGCAGGGTGGATTAATATGAGATCCCTGGCAGGTACGTTTTTCAATTGAAGATGCCATTGAAACTTATGGCTGAATCTTATAATCAGCTCATATCGCCCCTCCGGAATGCATGACACCTGGTGTTGATTCTCCAGCCAGGGTAATTCTATTGAACTACAAAGCCGGTTATTATTAAACAGGATTTCGCCATTGGTCCCATCCGGGAAGTATGTTCTGATTAGCTCCAGTTCCATTTCTTGTGGTTTTTATTATTTACTAATTCAATGAATGATTATGGTAAACCATTAACCTTTACCAGTGACACAGCATTGTAAGCACCATTCCTTAATGGATACCTGACGCCGTTCACATCTTGGTAAAACTCAATTCCGAATGCGAGGAACAACGGATGAGTGCTGTTTGCAGTAACAGTATTCACGAGATTGATCACACCCGTTTGATTAATATCCCAAGCTGTTTCAGCAGACACTTGCGTATCAACCACGAATGTTTCATTTTCAAAATCAATCTCAGCACCTGCAGAAATCAATTTAAAATGAGTGGTACCATTCGGGGCAGCTACCATATTCAACGGAATAAATTTGTCAACGTTCACCGTTAGAGTTCCAGCAACCCGGTCAATCACTGAAGTGAATGGAGCATAAAACGTTGATTTTAATTTTCCGTTCCTGTTGAATTCAAAATCTTCCAGCAACTCAGCTTCGCCATCGATCACATTTCGTTGCCCCCTCGGATTTGTGGTGTCTGCCTGGATCACCTTTACCATTTCCTGTGTCAGCCTGCCAACCATCCTGTTATCAGCAATGTTTTTCAACAGGCCATTAATTGCAACGCGTAACATTCTGCCAGCCTTGCCAGCCCTTCCGAATTCAGCGCCATTTTCTCGGGTCCTTGCAAAGACCTCGTCATTCGCTATACGATCAGCGTCAACTCCGCCTTTCTCTCTAGCCAGGTATCCATCCTGCGATTTGTAGAAAGTGATATCGCCAAGCGTACCTTTCAATTTGATAATACCTTTTTGCTTTGCCATTTTTCTTGTGGTTTTATTTTTTAGTAATGGAAATGTTTACCGGCACATTTCTTTAAGCCGTTTTTGTTTTTTACTAAGTTTCCGCCATTCCCATGGAGGAATATTGTGTTTACACTTCCACATGCCTTTGTTTAACCTGGCAGCATGGTTTTGATAAATAGTTAAATCAGGATTCAATGAGCACGACACATAATGCCACGCCCATCCTTTAACAACAAGTAAACTGTCCAGGCTGAGTCCATCAATCATAACATCTGCTATTGTTCTGCCATAACGATCGTTCCTGCGTACATCAAGTGTTATGCTCTTGCCAAGTATTAATTTTGATACACTGGCCTTTACTGACTTTCCATAATACTGACTGAGTTCCGGCGCATCAACATTTGCTAACCGGATGGTGGTAAATTTTCCTTTGTCAAGTACTTTGTAAGTATCACCATCAATCACCTGCTCAACCAGCTGAGCTGAAGTTGCAAGGCAAACAAAAAGAATCGGGAGGAGAAGTTTTATATTTTTCATCCAACAAAACTGCAACGCATTTTTGCAGTTTGTATCATCGTGCTACCGTTAACGGTAGTTTATGCCGAAAACGACCGTTATTTCCGAAAATGGCTATTATTTCCAAAAACAAAGATTATTTCCGTTATTGACTGAAAAGGATATTTTATAACTTTGATTACTGCTTACGTCATAGATCATCTACGTCATCGTTATGGCATAAGTATAGATAGTGTATGAAACCTGAAACCCAAAGGCTAATAATTTACCCAAAAGACATTCAGCGCATCACAGGAAAAAGTGAGCGATGGGGGAGACTACTATTGCAAAAGGTTATGGAGAAGTTTAATAAGGAGGAGCACCAGCTGATTAGCGTTGAAGAGTTTTGTCTTTATACCGGCCTTAAAATTGATCAAGTGTTGCCATTTATTATCGATTGATTGATCTTTTGTGAAATACAAAATTTAGTAAAATGAAGCAAACAAAATCACTTAAAAGCGATATTACATAATTTTCGTTTAATTGGCCGCCTTTTTAACTACCTCTAGTCCGGATTTGTTGTTATATTTTGAATGAAGTTTTTCCATGTCATTGCTAACCTTCTTATCCAATATTTTCGCGTAATGCTGAGTTGTACGAAGATTCTTGTGTCCCAACATTTTACTTACAGACTCAATAGGAACGTTATTAGAAAGAGTGACGGTTGTAGCAAAAGTATGCCGTGCTATGTGAAAAGTGAGATCTTTGCTAATTTCACAACAAATTGCGATTTCCTTTAAATAAGCATTCATTTTTTGATTACTTAAAACCGGTAATAATGATGACTCGTTAATTGATTTTGGATGCTGTTTATATTTTTCAATAATTTCTAAAGCCGGTGGTAACAGTGGAATATGTGATGGGGTATCAGTTTTTTTACGGTGGGTATGAATCCATTTCTTGCCATCAATGCCTAATACAACATTTGATTGAGTAAGATTTTTTGCATCAATATATGCGAGACCGGTATAACAGCTAAATAGAAAAATATCTTTAACCTGGTTAAGGCGTTCCATTTTAAATTTCTTGTAGTGCAATGCTTGTAATTCTTCTTCTGATAAGAATGCTCTTTCAACTTCCTTGACTTTAACTTTAAAATTGATGAACGGATCCTTATCAAGCCATCCATTAGATAAACAAATACGGATAACTTTCCTGAAATTTTTGATGTATTTAACTGCACTGTTGTTATTGCAGTTTTTTTCAGTGCGTAGGTAGAAATTAAAATCGGTTATAAATGGGTGATCTAGTTTTTTGATATCTATATCAGCGATACCAAATTTCCATTTCATGAATTCTATAACATGATTCATAGAAGTCTCATAACGGGTTAGGGTAGAAGCGGAGTACTCTTTTCCGACCAGTTGACTAAGATCTTTATTATGCTGTTCAAAAATAGAAATGAGCATCCGGGATTTATCAGATTTACCAGTGAACTTATTTTTAATTAGATCTGCAGTGATTGATATGTTATTTTGCAACAACTCATTTTGATAAGTATAAATCTTTGCGACCAACCTGTCCAAGAATGAATTTAGCTGATGAACCTTTTCTGTTGTTCCAATCATTCTTCCGGCCTTTTTGTTCCATTTGCCAGGTTCTGACTCCCTTTTTGTTGAGATTTCCGCTCTCTTTCCATTTACAGTTATTCTTATGTAAATCGGGTATAGGCTTGAGTTTGAGGCTTTCGGTTGCTTTAAATAGACCAGCAATTTGAAGAGATTATTCATAAATCGAGAGTTGGAAAATTTGAACAATTTGACACTATAAATATACAAAATATTAAGGGTACAAAATTGCATAAAAGTCAATAAAATCAATGGTTTCAAAGAAAATCGAGAGTCCAAATATTTAGATTAATTGACTCTCGATTTACGCTCGAATATTACTAGAAATATTGAACAAATTGATGAAATGGATAAAAACAAAAAAGCCATAAACATTTAATTTATAGCTTTTTAATTCATTTTGAAATTGTGAAAGTGGAGCTGCAGGGAATCGAACCCTGGTCCAAACATACTCGTCATAAGCTTTCTACATGTTTATTTATGCATTGTTTGTCGGGAAACAGCAGGGGCACAACGAACCAATTATTTCCTTAGAAGAATGTTCTTAAGCAACCGTCACTTCATTCGGTTACAGCATCCCGCTTTTTTTTGAGTCGGCGACCAAACTGCCAGCAGGAAGAGCTGTTCAGCGGCCCGAATGGTTACTTAATTAATAATTAAGCAGCCATGGCATACGAAGTATTGCCATTTAAAAGTTTGAATATTCAGATTTAAGTGCTAATTATCCAACGCACTACATGCTTACACTTACAAAGAACTATGC
>JBDSBG010000202.1:0-4015 GCA_039921685.1 Ferruginibacter sp. | reverse complement strand
CATAGCCCGGAAATTTATGCCACGAATGCACGAATCAATTATTACATACAGGGGAAGGGTTTATATTTTTCGGGATAAAACAGCATTAAGTATAAAAAAATTTATGCTGTACATTGAATGAGATTTTTATTTCATCAGTTTCCAGGTCTTACCAGGTACTAAAACTTATTAACAATTCGTGCATTCGTGGCCCGAAAATTTATGCCACGAATGCACGAAACAATTCTTTAATTTTAAAGATAGATCGATCAGCATTTCCACTTCCTTCCCATCCAGATTTTTTTCCGTTCCTGTATCAGTTAAACTGGAACATCGATTTGTTTCATTGAGAGCAAAGCAACCCGCCAGCAAACAATTTACATGACGGGCGCTTTTTTAAACAAGGGTTTAACTATGGTTTCACCGGGGTATTAGTCCTTGGAATTTTATTTTGTGAAGTGGCAGTTTGCCTGATCTTTAATCCATTTGATTTACCAACGGGGCAATAATAATCAATCGCATCCATCGCCTCATAATAAGTCAGGTCATATTCCAGCACGTTACCACCAGTAACAAGGTCTACAGTATAATTATAGAAATCCCGGCTGCCGTAAGCACCAAAATTACCATACAAAAGGTCACCATCATAGGTCCTTAAGCCATCAAGATTTTGAATAATGGTATATCCATAATTAGTTTCAACTACATAGAACCCGCAGTAATTTGAACTGTAGACCACTTCACCTCTTTCCTGCGAAAGCCAGTCGGGCCCGTGGTCAACAATTACTGTTTCTTTAACACAACTGGTAAATAAGATGGCAACTAAAGCTGCTACTGCTGAATAGGTAAGAATCTTTTTCATGGCGATGTTTTTAATGATTAATGATTACTACCATGAGACGGCACACGGTACGCCAGGTTTCATCATGACTTGTTAAAAAAACTCAAACATAAACCGGGTTAATGTTCACCAACGTTTCTCCCGGATATATGGTGGGGAAATTTGTTTTTTTTAAATCATTTGCTGTAAGTGCGGGCGCAAAGAATAAGAACTGATATTTAAAGATCAGCAGATATAGGCGGTCATTGCGTTAACCGCATGAATACCGGTGTTCGAAACTAAGCCCCGGAGGACAAGGCTTGCTGCATACATTAGTGCCGTGACTATCACATAGCTTTAAACACAGTGAACGAAAATTGATTATCAGCATCACTAACGCAACCGCAGAGATGCTGTATAAAAATGCGAAACTCCTCCCATTCAAATGATCAACCTCCTGCCCTGTTGATCTCATCTGTGGCACTTCCTTCTGACCGGTTTACAGCTTTCATCGTTTTACCAAACCGCCAGCTAAAACTTAGGCGCACCACCCTGGAATCCCATTTTATCTTGAATGGCTCATGGGCATTCTCGAATGTGGATACGCCAGAGTAATTCTGGTAATAAGTAAGGTCGCGTACATTCAGCTTGATGGAGCCTTTATTCTTCAATATCTGTTTGGAAACGCCGAGATCAAGTTGTCCCTGAGGCTTTAGCCATTCCTGCAGGTCTATCTGGCTTCTTGTTTGATAGTACCCACTGATTTCTGCTCCCCAGCCTTTGTTAAATTTGAATTGATTATTCAGGCTTACATTCAGCTGGTCAATTACGGCCCTGAGCGGGGACCAGATTACTCCTTCTATCAGCTTGTGATTGTAAACAGCCACCGCCGTAATGCTCCACCATTTGCAGATCTCCTGCTGCCAGGTTTCACTGATACCAAAGTTTTTGAAGGAACCTACATTGCCCCTGGTGTAGATGATGATGTTCTTATTCACATTACTGCTGTTGGAATCAATAATAAAGATCTGCGAAAAATAATCGTGAAGATCACTGTAGGATAATTCTGTTGTTAACTTTTGTTTGTAGGTATGGGCCAATGCAAAGTTCCAGGTATACTGTGGGCGAATGAAAGGATTGCCAGCTTCATAAGTGTATTTATTTAGCGTGGTAATAAATGGGTTCAGGTTTTGAAACGGTGGCCGGTCAATTCTTCTACCAGCCCTCACCGTGAGTACGTTATTACTGTCTGCAGCGTATGAAACAAATGCCGTCGGAAACAAGCTCCCGTAATTTTTTTTAAAAGCAGCATCTTTTACCAGCGCATTGCCCAACTGGTGAGCACGGTACACCGTAAACTCATAACGCAACCCTCCCTGCAAATGCCATTTGCCCCTTTCTGCATCCGCACTTGCATATGCTGCACTGATCCTTTCGTCATATAGAAAATGATTGCTACGACCCAGGTCGGGCACAAAATTTCCATTTTCGGAGTAATAGTAATTAGCAAGGTTATCCGTTTTATTGATGGCAGTCTTAATGCCCGTTTCCAGTAAAAATGTTTTGAAGCGTTTAGAATAATCCAGCTTCGCGGTCAGGATATTGAGTTCCGAAGGAATCTCTCCCTTTGTGACCGAAACAGTACTTCCTGCTGTAAGCAGTTGTGTTTGATATTGTTGATCATTGGCAATGTCGAACCTGACAAAATCAATATCAGCTGTGATTTCACTGCCCGCATTGATCTTGTGTTTGCCATTTACGTTTACCCCTCCCCGTTTAAAGTGCAGGTTGTTTTCACCATGCGTATTAATGGTTGAGTCAACATTGTAGAAACGGTCCATCCAAATGATATCACTGTTGCTTTTTGTATGCTTTGTAAAAATACCGGCTGTAAATACCAGGCCCAGTGTAGTCTTGTCAGTTAAAAAATAATCCAGCCCCGCTTTAAGGTTATGTCCCACCGCAGTACTTTTATTATAAGCCGGCTGTTCCAGCAGTGCCGAGTCTGCATTGTTTGAATCAAAATACTTCCGCAATGTATATGCGTCTAACAACTCTCCATTGGCACGCATCCCATAGTTAAGGAAACAGTTCGTTTTCCCATTCCGGTAATTGAGATTAACACCATTACCTGTTTTTGTGTACACTCCCTGGCCGAGGCTGAGGTTGACGGAGCCATTAAATCCCCGCTGCCGGTTTGCTTTGGTTTTTATGTTGATGATCCCCGCATTACCGGCTGCATCATATTTTGCACCCGGGTTTTCAATCAGCTCAATTACATCAACCTGCGAAGCGCTCATAGCCGACAAGAAAGACTGCAGCTCAGCACCGCTCAACTGCGTGGGTTTGCCATCGATCAATACCATTACGGCGGGTTTCCCCTTCATAATGAGGGAGCCATCCTTTCCTACCGTGACGCCCGGTGATTTTTCCAATACATCCATCACTGTCGCCCCGGCATTTGTAATATTAGCGTCAGGGTTGATAACTGTTTTATCGGGCAGGAACTGGATGTATTGTTTTTTCGAGGTTACAGTTACATCCTTCAGCAGGCCGCTTTTATTCTTAAGGACGATTTTCGTGTTTGTATTGTTTTCCTGCAGGTCGATCCATTCGCTATAACCGTCAATATATGCCGCTTCGCTTACCCGTAAACGGTACCTGCCCGCTGGGAGCATCAGGAATGTTGCAGTGCCAGACGAATCCGAAGCTTTGTAAAAGATTGCCGTAGAATCAACAGCCAATAAAGAAATCGTGGAACCTGGAAGCGGATGTTGATGTTCATCGGTTACAGTGATGCTAATACTTCCCTGTGCTTTTACCAGGTGAATGTGGAGCAAAACTAAAGAAAGTAATAAAACAATTCTGCGCATAGGTAAGGTCTGAACAATGAAACTATTCAAATCGGGCAGGAAAAAGTGCAGATTTGTGGTTCAGCGGTCGTATAGTTATGTGGTGTGCTGGGGATGCCTTCCGCCCCAATGAAACAGGCTGTTTATGGGTTCGTTCTTTTACCAGAAGTGTTGGTAACGTGTTTATTCTTAAACCAGTTGATTAACCACGATGATAGATACACCGATGACACGGATTGAACGGATGATAACGGATTTTGCTTGCTTCGCTAGCAATAAAATAATGTTAGTCTTTCAAAATACTTGCGAAGCGAGTATAAAATCTGTTCTATCAGACGCCCCGTCATCCGTGTATCTATCATTG
>JBDSBG010000201.1:0-21751 GCA_039921685.1 Ferruginibacter sp. | reverse complement strand
ATGCCGGCAAACAGGTTGACTTATATAATTGCATGTTGTGCGATGCTGCTGGGAGGCCTACAGGTCCTGAAGGGTATTTATAATAAAAGCAGGTTTAAAAAAATCATCAAAAATTTAAATTAAAGTTTAGTGTTGACAACAAATTGAAACGCTTTGTGGCAATGGCACTCTTTGAACTTCTATTCATTGATATATTTTCATCCAGGTTTTTTCGGACAACCTGTCCAAGGTGGACTTTTAAATAAAAAATTACACTGGCTTCCGACAATCTTAACCTGGCAACTTTTAAAAATGTAGCAGTATCTCTGTTTCATTTCAGATTTTATTTCCCAGCAGGTCGCATCACGCCTATTTTTTTTCCTTCCCAGCCCGGAAATAAAGCAAGGTCATCTTTTATCTTCAAATGCTGATCAGCCACTTCACTGAATACTGCCCTGAAGTCTGTTGTCACAGCAAGATCGCGGCCATCCTCCAGGTTTTCAACAGCAAGAGGTTGTACAATGCCATGTACGGTCCCGCCGTTCACGTCCTTACCAAGAATAAAATTGCAGGAAGCCCTTCCATGGTCCGTACCCCCACTCCCATTTTGTTTAACCGTACGGCCAAACTCTGTCATGGTCATCACAGTAACCTCATCCTGGTAAGATTCTATATCTGTCCAGAAAGCGGTAATCGAGTTACTAAAATCCAAAGCGTTACGTCCAAAAGATCCTAATTCAGTGCCCTGGTTGTAGTGTGTATCCCAGCCCCCGGACTCAGCAAACCCTATTTCCAGTCCAACATCCATTTTTATAAGCTGGGCAAGTTGCTTTAAAGCGTTTCCCAGCGGCGTTTGCGGGTATAGGGCACCGTTAGCAGGCTGATAATTTTTGGTATCGAGTTTTTCAAGCATTTTTACCGCATCAAAGGTTTCTTTCCCTGTTTGTTTCAATAAACTGGTAGATGCCTGGTCGTATAGGTCTTCGAAACTTTTTGCGGTGATATTCGCAGACATTGGGTTTCCCTTCATCTTAATGGCGAAATCCTGCAGGTTACTGATTGAGATGGAAGGATTAAGCCCATAAAAAGAACGCGGCATTGAGTTAGTAAGGCTTACTGCTCTGAATGGGCTACCATCATGGCCCAGTAACCCCGAGGCCCTGTTTAACCAACCAGTATCTGTTCCCTTTCTAAAAGGAGTGCCGGTCTCCATAAAATCCTGGGCATCAAAATGAGAGCGGGAACTATTGGGAGAACCAATACCGTGGACAATAGCAAGTTGTTTGTTGCGAAAAAGTGGCTCAAAAGATTTCATGCCTGGGTGTAAACCAAAACGCCCATCAAGATCAATTATTGGTGCGGTGCGGGCATCTTTAGTTGCCGGCATATACAAACCTGGCCTTGCTGTTTTAAAATATTCATCGGTAAAAGGAGAAACTGCCATTAGCCCGTCCATTGCTCCCCGCTGGAAAATACAAACAAGTATTTTATTTTTTTTATAAACATTTATCAATTTACGGGTATTAGCCGCACGGGCGATGAATGCCGGAACTCCACCCACGCTGATCCCAAACATTGCCAATCCTCCAGATTTTAAAAATCCTCTTCTTGTAGACATAAAATTATTTTGAACGAATAATTATTTTCTTTGAAACTCCGGCGACCCAATGATAATGCCAACAACCTGGGCCAACATATTCCCTGTATCCATATCTGCTTTCTTATTTTCCTTTAGGGGTTTTTCGTTTTCTTTCATCGCATCTTCAACCATTTCATCTTCATTCTTAGTAGATTCATATTTAACCGGCGTTTTGCCGGTAGCAGCGTCAAGTTTTTGTTCTAATGCAGGTTGGGTGAGCAAAGGCGTTAAGCGTTTAATGGTTTCCGTGAGGTCCCTTTCCGGCATGATCAATTTTCCATAAGTTACCAGTGCCGCCGATGGGCTTTCGGGCTCATGATAATTATTCAGGCGCAAAAGATCGGTGTTTACACCACGCATTTGCTTTGATGCGATAGACAATCCAAAATTCATTCGGTTGAGCAGTGCCCCGGTATTTATCCAATACTGGGCCTTGTCGGGAAAACCTGTAGGTGCCTGGTAATAATATATCTTTTGTCCCATCTTATCCAACCACATAAATACCTGGTAAGGTTGCTGAATATCGGTACGCAATGCACGCATAGCACTTACTGCAAATTCAAAAGGTGATTTCGTCTTGTTCCGAACAGCGGATTTGTTCCAAAATTCAGGAGCAGAGGCCATGGTAATTAATACTTCTTTGATATCACCTTCTTTTTCCATGAATGTTTTTGCCATTTTATCCAAAAGGCTTTGAGGAGGATCATCATTTACGAAATGAACTGCAAGTTTTTTACAAATAAAAGAAGCCGTGGATGGATGATGCGCCAGCATTCGTAAAAGGTCAACACCTTCCTGGTAACCGCCATTTTCAGGAAACCTCTTTCCGAGCACTGTCTTTTCCTTTTTGTCGTGCCTGTTCATTGCAAACAGAAAATCTCCGTCGTGCAAAAAGCCCTCTGCTTTAAGATTATCCTCTCCTATTTTTTCCAGTATTTTTTTCATCCCGCTTCCATAACTGTTTTCAACAGGATAAAGCGTCCAACCTGTTAGTATCCTTGCTGCCTGTGTAACATCCGATTGGGTATATCCCCCATCAACTCCCAGGGTGTGAAGTTCCATTACCTCCCTTGCATAATTTTCATTTAACCCCTGGCTCTTTTTTCTTTTCTTCAGCTTTTGAACCATTTCTTTTGATGCCGAATCATCCATGGACCCATTCATTCGTTTAAGCCTTTTACGCATTCTCTCCTCATCCTCCTGTGCATTATCATTTGATCCGGAACTGGTAAAATTATCAAGGTATAAAAGCATCGCCGGTGATTTCGCTGTGGCCAGCAGCAAGTTTTCAAATTTACCGGCTACGTTTGGCCTGATCACATCACGCTCATAGGCTGGCATGAATGGGATACAATCTTTTTTTGTGAAGGAAACATTGAAATGATTAAACCAAAAATCTGTCAACACTTCCTGGAGCTGATTATTGGAATAGGTGGCACGAAGAATTTTATAATTAATAAACTGGTGAACAAATATTCCCTGCCTCCGGAATTTTTTCTGTTTGATGTATTCGCCGAGTTGCTTTTTATATGCTTTTCGCTCATCGTCGGTTAGGGAGTCTTTTGGTATAATCCCCTCCTCTCTCGCCATTTTTAATACCTGGATCGGCCTGGGATATAGCCTGTTTATTTCTGTATTTGTTAAATTGATTGCATCGTAATCTACAAGCCTTGCCTGCAACGAATCATCCGGGATACCTCCGGCGAGTTGCTGTGTAAACCATTGCTCTAATCCCATTTTTAAAACTTCATCCACCTGGCCCTGGCTGGCTCCAAATGTAAAACGGCTCAAAAGGTGCGCTGCAGCCTGCCGTTCAGTAAGGCCGGCTTCCTTGTAGGGAAACCGGATGGATATTGCTGCAGGTTGCCTTGTGGGCTGCTCAAAAAAAGAATAAAGGAAAAAACAAGAAATTAAAAGGAAAAACAATTTTGAATAAATAGAAAAACGGGGTTTCATATTATATATTTATGCGGGATTATTGCAGGCGATAAATGTAGACCATTTGAAAACAACGGGGTTTAAATAGCATGTAAATTAACCATAAAGTTTGCGTCAAAAATCCCATAAAAAAACCGGCAACGATTTGTTGCCGGCTCTTCAGATGAAATTTTAGCCAACGATTATCTCTCGTTTAGAAACCTCCTTCCCTGCAAGAATCGGGAGACTCACTTGTAAAACACCATCAACGTACTTTGCAGAAATGTTTTCAGTATCTACGCTTTCATCAAGTGTAAACAATCTTTCAAACCCTCCGCGGCTGTATTCCCTTAAGATCCAATCGGGACGGGCAAAACCCTCCGGTGGCAAATAGGAAATGCTTAATTGATTCCCTTTCACATCGAGATGAAAATGTTCCCTGATGCGGCCAGGCGCAAATACCAGCATTTCGTAACTGGTACCTGTTTTATAAATGTTGACAGATGCTCTTTGCATCGTTCGGTTGAGCAGGTGACGGTTCCTGCCTCCGTGATCGCCTTTAGCGGCGCATGACTGATTGTAGTGCATGTTGTAGTTTTTAATATGAAAAATAGTTAATGATATTGCAGACGAACGATAGCATTAAATATTTTAAAACGGCTGGCAAAGCCTGGTATCTTCTTTTAATATCAATTGAATTAATACTTCTCTGTCAGACTCAGCCTGACGATCGGTAGTGGCGCAGCTTTAATTTAGTTGGTATTAAGAAGAACGCCTCAGACACAGTTTCAGCATGAAATAAATAAAAAAACACCCGGATCATTATATCCCGATGTTTTACTTATTTAAGCCAAAGAATACTTTCTTGTTATCTTGGGATCACGGGGCCATAGCGTAGGTCCCTGCCCCTTCGGGAGCCGTTGGGAAATAGTACGTCAGGGGCTGTTTCATATCCTTCATCGGAAACTCTTCTTAGCATATGCCCCATGTCGCGGCTCCTTCGTCGATATACGACCAGCCCAACAATCGCTATGGCCGTGATTCCAACAAGTAATCCAAAAGTCTTTTTCATTTTGTTTAGAGTTTTACAAAAGATTACAAATAATATACCGGATGCGGAGGCAGATACCGGATGCGGGATATGCGATCAGGCCTAATTATATTTTTGAATGATCATGATTAAAAATCTCATAGATCCCAGATCCCGGATCCAGTATCATCCATCCTGAACCCGGGTGCTAATGCATCAATAAACAGGTCCCTTTTCTGAAATGTGTTTTACCATCTATATCTACCGCCTCGATCATCCATACTACCGTTTGTGTTTCCTGCAAAATATTTCCAATCCTTCCATCCCAACCAGGAAGATCATTTTGTGTTTCGTAGATCATTTTACCCCACCGGTTAAAAATCCTGAAGTATTTTATTTTTTCGAATCCAAGTAATAGCGGCCTTAGGTAATCATTTGTTCCATCCCCGCCAGGCGTGAAAACCGTTGGTACATAAATCGCAATTTCCTTGTGTGTTTTTACAAGCTGGGTATCAATAGTGGTGCATCCTGCGGGGCTTTTTATTTCAATCGTATAAAGTTGTGCTTGTAATCCTTTAAAATAAGGTATGAAGCTATGCCGATCGTCAAGACTGATGCCCGGCGTCCATAATACACTGCTGGCAAAGTCACTACCCCTGGCGTGTAAACGAATTGGAAAATTAAAAGCTACATCAATGGTCGGATAGGTGATCCCCGGCAGGGCCGTATCAATTGTTATATCTATGTCTCTAGTTCTAATGGGATCAGAGCAAATATCGCTGAGCAATGAAGCGCTGTAGGTTCCCGTTGCAGTAACGATGAAAGTTAATTGTGTGGCTCCTGCTATCGCAAAATCATTTTTATACCATTGAACGGAAGTTACAGGCAATACTTTTAATATGGGATCAGGGCCATTACCCGAACAATGCTTCTGCTCTCCTATCAATTCAAGTGAATTGTCAATATTTCTCACAAACACTTTTACGGTATCCCGGCTGAAACAACCACCTCCCAAACTTTGCATCGAAAGTGTATAGGTAGTATCGGTGGCGGGAAGTGCTAATGGACTGGATATTGTAGGGTTGCTCAAGCCATAAGGAGGCAACCAGGTATAGACCATGCCGCCCACCGGAGCAATTCCCAGTTGCACAGGATGAAAATTACATGAGGCTACATCGGGGCCTGCATTGGCAGTAGCGGTAAGAGTATCCTGTAATTCAACCTGCAAGGTATCCCTGCAGCCATAACCCGGGTACGGGATCAATTCTACCTGCAAAGGAGTTCCAGCAGGTGGTGGGGGTTCCAAATGCAGCAGCTGTTGCGTACCTAATAACTGGGTAAAACTGTTGTTGTACCAGTTATAACTTTGGTAGCCGGATGGGGCATTTATATTAATAGCCGTATCCTGTGCACAATAAGTCTCCCCAACGAGGCTGTTATCACATTTTGAACTCACATCCAGGTAAGCATAACCAAAATGAACAGCAAATGTGCAATCGGCGGTTTTTGCAAATAAGCGAATGGTTTTACCCTGGTATCCATTTAAATAGATGGTATTTTCAGTCCAGCCTTTATACAAAACCGGAGATTCATGTGGCTGAACGGGAGATACAAGAAAGCCGGGTAATGATCCGTTAGCAATGTATGAAAATGAAAAACAATCAACTACTTCGTCGTCAGTTTGATTCCTTACTTCAATTTCAAGCCGGGGTTGCCGTTCCTCTGTGTGGCCCGGGTCTTCGAACACCACTGCATAATTATAAGTAAGCGTAAATTTATTAGACGCAGCCGGAATGGTGAATTCATAAGAAATGCCCTCGGCAAACCCACCAGCCTCGTCGTTGCCCAATCTAATGGAATGCCCGCTTCCATTGGGACAATTTTTTGGAAAACCTCCGTATTCATCAACTCCGTCTCCAGGAACGGTTGACAACATCGTCTGTTGATTCTGCACCGGCCCTGGTACAGAATGAAGCGATATCACATTGTCTGTACCAACAACAGCTACATTACCTACCCAACACTGCCATCCATTGAAAGTCCCGTTTTCAAAATCAATATTAGCAGGGCATTGCGCATGGGCTGAAAAACCATTTCCGATCACACATAAGAGGGCAACTAAAAGCGGCAACCTGGTTTTACAAATACGGGTATTATTTAACAACGGTCTTGTTTTCATGTAATCAATAAATCCATGAATAAAGATACTGATTTTTTTTCGGGGCCGTTAGTCTCTTGAGCAGTTCTGCTGACGCTACGTTTAAGAAAACAAATGGTTGTAACCTTGATAGGCTGTCCCAACTTGTTGCTTTGAAGCAATCCGGTTTTTTTTGCAATAACGCCCGAAACCTCTGAGACTTTTTACTCATTTGTAATCAAGCAGTTGAAATTGCGTTCACACCCCAAACTGAAAAGATGAGTGGCATTGAGTTACACCGTAATTAAATTAGCCGCTTAATGTTTCGGGTACTATTCACCGAAAGTTTTTTGATAATGTATTAGCTTGCCCCTTGCGTCAAACCCTTCCACAACGATGTGCAATTTTTTTGAAATATCGTTATTGAAGAAATTGAATTTCATATCCTGCGCATCCTTACCTGAGGCAAACGTGTTCCAAAAAAGTGTAAGCCTGTTATCGGCTGAATTGTTAGTTGGGGAAGGCAGGCTGTAATCGGGGCTGTAAAATTCCTGGGTAATCGAGTAACCATTATAGGTAAAGTTCTTTTGTGGATCATTATATGATGCCGGGTCATCTTCATATTTTTTTAAATAAACAGCAAGTGCACCGCCTGGTGCTGAAGTGCCGACGCCTACAAAGCCTGCTTCATAAAACTTTATCATAGCGACTTTGTCCATGGTTATTGTTTTGGCTATATCAATGCTTGATACAGTTTCATCCACAAGCAGTTCAACTATCCAGTTCTTCTGGGTTTGCAAACTAAAATTCTTTCTATTTACAAAAGAATTGTAGTCACGGTCGTAAGCAAGTAGGTGCATATTCGCTAATGTATAGTTCACCACATCCAACGATTTATTGGGGTAAGGTTTATTTATGTTATCTAAAATGATCCTCCCAGTGCTTCTAAAGAGTGGGCTGGCATATTTCTCGTTCATCCTGTCGTCGGGCCGCTTCAATTTTGTTTTTAAAATGATCGTGCTGAGCTGTTTGAATTTGGGATCAGAAAACTGTGTTAGCACAGGCATTATTTTATCTTCAACATTATTTTGCTGCTTTGCGGAATATCCGTTCACAGTATCAATGCCCGACAACAGCAGAAAAAGCTGCTCTGTATTATCTTTATCAATATGAAGATTTACCGCAGTCCGCTTGCCAGAAGCTGACGTATAGCTATAGAGTACTCTGGCATTTCCAAAAAACAACAGGGAATCAATTTTGAACCTCCCGTTTTTATTTACAGTTATATCATAGGTTTCGAAAGTAGAATCTTCTGTGAGCATCTGCAGGTGCAGGTTGCCGTTAGAAACTGCCTTATCACTATTTATTTCATTGACAGAACCTGAGATGGTTATAAAATAACGATGATCATCAAATATATTTTCGAATTTGCTGCCTGGTTTCTTTTTCCAGTTGTAACGGGTCCATCCATGAGTAAGCATGAGGTTATCAAGAGCAAGCCTATGTTCAGCATCATCGTTTTCAAAATAGTAAGCTGGGTTGTAAATATATCCACGCAAATCGGATGTAAGCAATAAGCGTGAACAAATATTTTCTTTATCCGGGAATTCCTGGGCTGTAAAATCTGTTATTGAAATAGAAAGACTGCGTTGAATGCTGTCTTTAAATTTTAATTCAAAACGATTGACGGCTCTTTTACTGCTGTCTCTTTTAATCAGCAGCAATTCCGTTTGATCAAGATATTCACTGTTATTTACAAATGAAAGTCGTTCGGCAAGGGGCAGGCCATTTTTATTTAGAATGATAAAATGCAAAATGCCGGAGGGCAGATTCCGTGTTTTAAGCACCCCATTCAGTGTTTGTGCATTAGCAAATGTTAAACCGGACTGAAACACCGTATCGTTATTTTGTGTTACAACCATCCTGATTGAATCGAGTTGGTCATTATCTTTTTTACTCCGGGTTATCTCAAATAATTTCCCGGAGTCAGCCTCGGCAACTTTCAAATATATTCCTGTGGCTTCTACTGCCGGCAATGGAAATTGATATTTAACAGCATTCAGTTCTACCTGTGCGAAGAGTACGTCAGACAGGTGCGGAGTGAATGCTATTTTGCCGATTCCATCATGAAAAGATTTGAATGTTGTGATTACTGTTGCACTATCAGACTTTATCACGCCACTAATAGCAATCGGATTTCCTGTTTCATCAGTTGCTTTAAAAGCGACCTGCGTTTTTATCCTGTCGATTAAATGGCCACTTTCAGGAAAGAACTGAAGAGATATGCTTTTGTTAGTGCGGGCTTTTTTTTGCGAGGGTTCTGCAGGACTGAAAAGGAAAAGGTTTTTGCTATATAGGAACCGTTCATCATCGAGTGCAATTGCTTTTGTAATTGCTTTGATCTTATAATATCCCTGCAACAACGTATCACCAGGGCTGATACTCCCGGAAACAGTTGCGCCTGAAATGGGATATTTTTTTTTGCTGATAATCCTGCCCTTCCCATCCTCCATTTGTAAGTAGAATTCATTGCTTTGCATCGAAGGCAGTCCGTTGTTATATATATAAGCTTTGAACCAGATCGTTTCACCTGCAGTATAATAGGGCCGGTCAAAATGAATATAAATTTTTTCATGACCTGCATCCAATGCCGGGCCTTTGCTGGCTTGTGCTAAAATATTCGTTATAAAGCAAGCTGAAAAAAATACCAGGCCGATCATCCTTTTAGCATTCATTTCTATCATATTGCGTTGTATTCTCAGTAAATTTAAATATTCTTGCGCCTGTTTCCTTACCGGTTATCATTCAGCATAAGTAGAGCAAGGAACAGCTGTGAAAGCTGCAAACGCAGTAATAAAAACCAGGACATCTTTAAAAAAAACGACTTTTCATAAAAAAAAGTTTTACAAAGATGCCGCTAAATCAAGGGATACCAGATTATGAAACTTCAATTTTGGACTGTCGGCAAGGCACATGAGGCCTATGTAAAAGAGGGCATCGAAATATTCACAAAAAGAATTTCCAATTATTATTCCGTTCAATGGAACATTATTCCCATGCCTAAAAATGCGGGTATCATGCCCGAAACGGAATTGAAAGCAAAAGAGGGGGAATTGATAAGATCAGTTTTAAAAAAAGAGGACTTTTTAATTGTATTAGACGAAAGAGGGAAACAATTAAACAGCGAGGGACTTGCGGCTTTTTTGCAGCAACGGGCAAACGAGAGTCAAAAAAATATTGTTTTCTTAATTGGCGGAGCATATGGTGTAAGCGATGAGGTTTTGCAAAGGGCAAATTTTACGTGGAGTTTATCTCAATTGGTTTTTCCGCACCAACTGGTGAGATTAATTTTAGCAGAACAAATTTACAGGGCATGTAGCATTTTGAGGAATGAGAAGTATCATCATTCGTGAATAGTGCGTCTTCGAATTATTTACCAGTACGAGTTCATTTTTGTGAAACAGCAGGTATGGCCAATGTACCCTGATTGATTCACATACACAATTCCCCATTGACTTATTCTCTTATTGCCTTAGTTTTGAAAAAAATCACAGATGCATTTTACTGAGCCACCCATTACTATATTACTGATCGTACTTAATGCGATATTTTCTTTTATAGGATTCTCCAATGAAACTCTTGTGAACAAAACGGTGATGTGGCCTTATTATATAAAAAGGGAAAAGCAATATTATCGTTTTATTACATCCGGTTTTTTGCATGCCGACTGGATCCACCTGATCTTTAATATGTTTACCCTTTATTTTTTTGGCGGCAATATCGAGCGATATTTTGCGGCTTACGGGCTTGGTGGCAATATCTCTTATCTTATTCTTTATATAGCCGGAATGGTGGTTGCAGATATCCCTACCTATTTCAGGCACCAGGATGATAGAGGTTACAGGTCTCTAGGGGCTTCGGGCGCTGTTTCGGCGGCTGTATTTGCGTCAATCGTGTTTGATCCCTGGGGCAAGATCTTGCTCTTTGGGGCAATAGGAATCTCATCGACTGTGTATGCGATCCTGTTTATCATCTACTGTGTAAAAATGGATAAAAAGGGGGCGGACAATATCAATCACAATGCGCACTTATGGGGCGCTTTGTTTGGGCTTGTATTTACAATTGCATTGATCGCCGCATTACAGCCAGTGCTTTTCAACGGCATACTTGAACAATTAAAGCATCCCAGCCTCTTTGGCCGCTGATAAAACAAGCCTGATGATATCTTTGGTATTGTTGTTGACTTTGAAGCGGTCATCTATCCTTTGGCCCACAACCCAGATGATCTTCTTATCTGATTCAACCACCCATACATTTTCTTTTTCTGTGACTGATAATTTTTTGTCAATAAAAAAACGGCTGAGCTTTTTCTTCTTTCGCATTCCTAACGGGTAGAAATAGTCGCCTTGTTTCCATTTACGTAAAAGCAACGGAAATTTTATCTCACTTTCATCAAGTAATGCAACAGCAGGATCATCATCAAGCTTTGCCGGCCTGGGCCTTTTTTCAATCGCAATCATCAGGTCAAAAAAGTGGATCCTGTTATCTTTTTCTTCAATGAGAAAATGGGTTGAATGTTTTTCTCCGCGTTTTGAAATAATCAGCCATTCCCTGTTCTTTAGCAGGCGGTGCGTAGCTGAATCAATATATTTACCTGATTCGCTTTTCAGTAAATGAATGATATCATTGGCTTGTCCCGGGGTAAAACCAAACTCTTTTGTCAGTTCAAATATTACTGTTGGTAATGCTGCGGTTTTTAAAAGTTTCAAAACCGGCAAATGAAATTCGCCTTTTTTTTCAAAGAGGAGTTTTTTCTTTAACAATAAAATTGACTGCTGGTATAGGATGTTTACTTCATTGAATCTTTTGATATTGCCTGATAAATTATCTTCTACCTGCGGATAAATTTCTTTAAGTGCAGGTATCAACTTGTTGCGAAAATAATTCCGGGTATACTTATCAGTTTCATTGGATGAATCTTCCCTGTATGGGAGATCATGCTCTTTCGCATAGTTTTGCAGGACTTCCTTTTTTGCAAACAACAAGGGTCGTATTATTTTTTGCACTGTTCCGGTTTTGGGCATAATGCCCTGCAATCCTGCGATACCGGTTCCCTTGAAAAAATTCATCAGTAAGGTTTCGATACTGTCATTGGCGTGATGGGCAGTGAGCAAACAGTTGAAAGGTTTATGGGTAGATGAATTAATAATGGACCGGAACCAATCGTAACGCAAGTCTCTTGCAGCTACCTGTATGCTTATTTTATTTTCTTCAGCAAACTTTTCAGTATCAAATTTTTTAATAAATATTTCAACATTGTATTTCTGCGCAAGCTGATTTACAAAATTTTCATCAGCATCACTTTCTGCACCCCGTAATTGAAAATTACAATGGGCGATCGCAAAATCATGACCGGAAAGTTTACACAAATCACATAATACAACTGAGTCCACACCACCACTAACGGCAATTAGTAGCTTGTCTGATACTTGAAATAAGTTTTCCTTTTTTATGTATTGTTCAAAAAGCCCCCTTACACCCGAAGGAGGAACCAGGGGTGTTGGTTTACTATTTTTTTTATGCTCTTCTAAACTCATACTTAATTAAAGTTCAATAATGGTATTCAGCACAAGTGAGTGACACAACGATGTTGAATAATGATTGAATGCTGGTAAACAAATAACCTTACAAGAGAAAAAAGGAACGATTTACTTATTAAACTTCATCCTAAGTTCCCCTTTCGGGGGTCAGGGGGCTTCTTCCAGATCTTCCAATGCACCCATCAGTTCATTATAACTGTGCTGGTCACCTGCTTTCTTAGCCTCTTCCATTCCTCTTTTATAAACCCTGATGGCCTTGTCAAAATCTGCAACCCGTTCCAATAATTTGCCTAAATGATAATATGAGCCAATATAGGTGGGTTCCCGCAGCAATATTTCATTGAAAAGTTTACGGGCTTCCTCATCATTGTCGATTTTGATATATTCCAATGCCAGCGCATGTTGTAGGAAACTATCCTTGCCGGATGTTTTCATAAACTCCAGTAATTTTTCTATCCTGCTCATTCAACAATATTTTTTAAACTGCCTGTTAGATTTATCTTTGCACCGTATATTTGCACTTAGTTGCATAAACAACTTTTTATTTCCTCACTCCTTCCCGCCCCCGGCAGAAGGCAAAAGAAACATTTAATGAAGATATTAGTTTGCATCAGTAAAACCCCTGATACTACGGCAAAAATAGCCTTCGCAGATAACAATACGAAATTTGCGGCCGAAGGTGTGCAGTGGATCATTAATCCCTACGATGAATGGTACGCCCTCGTTAGGGCTATTGAATTAAAAGAGGCAGATCCGTCAACGAGTATTCACCTGGTAAATGTGGGTACTGCCGACAGCGAACCGATCATACGCAAGGCACTTGCTCTGGGTGGCGATGAAGCTTTTCGGGTTAATTCGGACAATGGAGATAGTTTTTACATCGCATCTCAAATCGCGGCGATCGCCAAAGAAGGTGACTATGATCTCATATTTACAGGTAAAGAAACGATCGATTTCAATGGCTCTTCAATTGGAGGCATGGTAGCGGAATTGCTGGACCTTCCTTATATTTCACACGCAATAAAATTTGACCTTGAAAGCGGGAAAGCTGTTGTTGTAAGAGAAATCGAAGGCGGCGAAGAGACCGATAAGGTAGCACTACCGGTAGTGGTTAGCTGCCAGAAAGGAATGGCGGAACAACGTATTCCAAATATGAAAGGGATCATGGGTGCACGGACAAAACCTTTGAAAGTAACGGAGCCCGTAGCCGCAGAATCATACACAACTGTTGCTTCGTTTGATTTACCACCAGCAAAAGCTGGAGTAAAACTGGTTTCACCGGAAACACCGGAAGAACTTGTGAGGTTGTTGCATGAGGAAGCGAGGGTGATATAAAGCCCCCTGACCCCCGAAGGGCGAGTTAGGACGAGGCATTATTATTTTTTCGAAACCCCTGTTAGGATGAATAAAGAAATAACATATTAAAAATAGGAACATAAAAATATTAAACTAACAACCCAGGTCCCCCCTTCGGGGGTCAGGGGGCTAAATAAAAAATCATGAGCGTATTAGTTTTTCTTGACCAGGCCGATGGCCATGTAAAAAAATCATCTTTTGAAGCTGCGAATTATGCGGCTAAAGTGGCGGGGCAACTTGGTACCATTGCAGAGGCAATTGTATTGGGAACCGTGAAAGATGATCTGGCATCGTTGGGAAATTATGGAGTGAAAAAAGTGCATACTGTTGCTGATGCTTCCCTGGATAACCTGGATGCACAAGTGTATGCAAAAGTGATCGCTCAGGCTGTGGAAGGCACTTCCGCTGATGTGATCATTTTTTCAAATAACACGGCTGGTAAGGCAATAGCTCCCAGACTGAGTGTGAGATTAAAAGCTGGCCTGGTGTCGGGTGCCATCGCATTGCCGGATACCAGCAATGGGTTCACCGTTAAGAAAACAGTATTTAGCGGTAAGGCATTTGCAAATATTACTGTTAGCACTGCAAAGAAAATAATTGCGTTGAATCCAAATTCATTCAGCATTGTTGTTGGCGACGGAACTGCAGAAGTTGCTGCTTTTACCGCAACAGTTGACACTGCAAAAGTGGAAGTAGCCAGTGTAAATAAGATTGTTGGAGAAGTTCCATTAAGTGAAGCAGAAATAGTTGTAAGTGGTGGACGTGGTTTGAAAGGCCCTGAAAATTGGGGATTGGTTACGGAACTTGCTACCTTACTTGGCGCAGCAACAGCATGTAGCCGGCCGGTTGCCGATATTCATTGGAGGCCCCACCATGAGCACGTTGGGCAAACAGGCCTTGCCATTGCACCTAATTTATACATTGCAGTTGGTATATCAGGTGCGATACAGCATTTAGCAGGGGTGAACCGCAGCAAGACCATTGTTGTGATCAACAAAGATCCGGAAGCACCCTTTTTTAAAGCAGCCGATTATGGAATTGTAGGTGATGTTTTTGAAGTAATGCCGAAGATCATTGCTGCAGTGAAGAAATTAAAGGGCGCTTAAATATTATTCCTGTCATCTGGCTATAGGATGCCTTTCATCAATTTGAAAGGCATCCTTTTTTAATGTAGAAGAATCGTTGGCAGCTGATTTACTTTCATTCAACATTTAAACGTATTTGTTTTTATATTTGCTTTATTATAATTCACAATAATCCCTCTTAGGAGAAGCTTGGGTATGAAGAAAATAGAATTGGAAATTGTCGCATTGTCGCATAGCATCACACAAACGCATTCTTACGCTGTCGTATTAGGCGAGATCAATGGCCTTCGCCGGTTACCGATCGTGATAGGTGGTTTCGAAGCACAGGCAATCGCGGTTGCGCTGGAACGCATGAACCCAAGCCGCCCGCTTACCCACGACCTGATGAAAAATTTCATGATGGCCTTTAATGTGGAACTGCACGAAATCGTGATCAATGACCTGCAGGAAGGCATCTTTTATTCAAAGCTTGTTTGCAGTTCTTCCAATGACACAGTAGAAATAGATTCGAGAACTTCGGATGCACTTGCATTGGCAGTGCGTTTTGGTTGTCCCATTTACACTTACGATACCATACTTGACCAGGCCGGTGTGTTGATGGAAGATGATAATAAGAAGACATCCACATCCGTGACCACGGAAACTGGTGGCAAAGATGATCTGCATTCGATGAGCCTGGAAGAGTTGAACACTTTACTTACAGATGTACTCGAGCATGAAGATTATATCAAAGCCATTGCAATTCGTGATGAAATAAAAAGCAGGAAAGGCAAATAGCAATTGATAATGAATAATGGACAATCAAATCCCATTCGCTTTTATACAATTCTCAATTATCAATTGAATTGAATGGTCTCATTTCCTAATTGCAAAATAAATATCGGCTTGCAGGTGATCGGCAGAAGGCCGGATGGTTTCCATGACCTTGAAACGATTTTCTATCCAATTGTCCTAAAAGATGTACTGGAAATAATTGATGCCCCACAAAACCAAACCGTTTCATTTTCTACTTCAGGATTAAAGATTGATGGAAATTCGGACAGTAATCTTTGCGTTAAAGCCTACCATTTATTGAAAAAAGATTACCCGCAACTGGCAGGGGTTAGTATGCATTTGCACAAATTAATTCCAACAGGAGCCGGTGTAGGCGGCGGTAGCGCTGATGCAGCTTTCACCCTACAATTATTAAACACAAAGTATGCGCTTGGTATTGATTTGCCCAAACTACAAAAATATGCGCTGGAACTTGGAAGTGACTGCCCTTTTTTCATTATAAATAAACCTTGCTTTGCAAGCGGACGTGGAGAGATACTTGAGGAATTAGCGCTTAACCTATCGGGTTACAAAATCGTATTCGTGCATCCAGGCATTCATATAAACACGGGTTGGGCATTTTCTATGTTAAAAAAAACAAATTCGCATCAGGATTTAAAAGCACTCACTACAAAACCCGTCACTGAATGGCGTGGGCAGATCAACAATGACTTTGAAGCTCCAGTATTTAAAGCTCACCCCGAAATCAACTTAATTAAAGAAACCTTATATAATTCTGGTGCCTTATACGCTGCAATGACTGGCAGCGGCAGTAGTTTGTATGGTATTTTTGAAAAAAACTCAGTCGTAGAGTTAAATTTTCCGCCGCAATGCTTTTACAAATGGGTATAAAACTGTAATTTTGCAGCATCAAATCAATTGCGACCATACAACATTTCCTCAGCAGCAACCTTGACCTGCTCAATCATCGAGGATAAAACAGCACCTAACCCCCGGAGGGGGAACTGGTCTATTTAATTTTCTGACTTATTTTATTTTTCGCATTTTCACTATTGACCGTTCATTATTCAGCATTGACCATTCACTTATTCCCTAATTCACATATTCACTTTTATGCATACAATTACTCAATTTTCGCCAAATACACAACAGTATTTAGATCTTGAAGAAAAATACGGCGCTCACAATTATCATCCTTTACCCGTTGTTCTAAGCAGAGCTTCCGGCGTACACGCCTGGGATGTAGATGGAAAACAATATTATGATTTCCTGAGTGGCTATTCTGCTGTAAACCAGGGGCACTGCCATCCAAAGATCGTTGCCGCTTTGATGGAACAAGCGCAAACACTCACACTAACATCACGTGCGTTTTACAACGACCAATTGGGACTTTATGAAAAATTCATTACAGAATATTTTGGCTACGACAAAGTGCTTCCCGTTAATACGGGAGTTGAAGCCGTTGAAACTGCGATCAAGCTTAGCCGTAAGTGGGGATATGAAGTAAAGGGAATTAGCGAAGGTGAGGCGAAGATCATCGTATGTGCTTCCAATTTTCATGGAAGGACCTTAGGGGTGATCTCATTTAGTACTGATCCTTCATCAACAAAAAATTTCGGCCCGTTTGTAAGTGGCTTTGAAGTTATTCCATACAATGATCTTCCAGCATTGGAAAAAGCATTACAGGATAAAAATGTTGCAGCATTTTTATTTGAACCGATACAAGGTGAAGCTGGTGTAGTGGTTCCGGATGAGGGATATTATGCCGGCATCAGGGCATTGTGCACGGAGTACAAGGTATTGATGGTTGCAGATGAAATACAATCGGGCCTCTGCAGAACCGGCCAGATGCTTGCCTGCGATCATGAAAATGTAAGGCCCGATATACTCATCCTGGGAAAAGCTTTAAGCGGAGGGATACTTCCGGTGAGTGCTGTTCTTGCTGATGATGAGATCATGCTTACGATCAAACCGGGCGAACACGGAAGTACTTATGGCGGAAATCCACTGGCTTGTAAGGTTGCGATAGCGGCATTAAAAGTTTTAAAAGAAGAAAACATGGCAGCAAATGCGGCTGAGATGGGCGAACTTTTCAGGAATGAATTGAAAAAAATAAATTCGCCTCATATAAAAATAATAAGGGGGCGTGGTTTGTTGAATGCAATCGTTATTGGCCATGCTAAACCAGAGGCAGCCTGGGACCTTTGCGTGGAGTTAAAAGAAAATGGTTTACTGGCAAAACCTACACATGGTGACAAAATCAGGTTTGCACCGCCGCTTTTAATTACAAAGGAACAGATCATGGATTGTGTGGGGATCATTGGGAGGAGCCTTAAAGTTTTGGAGTAATTTATTTTGTGAATAGTGAATAGTGAATAGTGAAATCATTGCAGGATATAGGATTTCATTTACTGGGCTGAGGCTAAAGATTTAAAATTCTTTTTAGCAGATGCCAGGCCACTGCTAATTCATTTCTCAAGGAATTTATTTAGAGTAAGATTTTAAATTTTTTCTACATTTACAAAATTTCACTATTCACCATTCACAATTCACCATTCACAATTCACATTTCCACCTAAATTAAACTTCCTAATTCATAAACAACAATGGACACCCACGACCAGCACCCGGAATCACACCTAAAGAGCTCAGATTTTTTAAAAGATGTGGTGATTGGAATGAGTGACGGGCTCACTGTTCCGTTTGCGCTTGCAGCGGGGCTAACGGGGGCGGTTGGTAGCAGTGCCATCATTGTAATCGCCGGCATTGCAGAAATTGCAGCAGGTAGTATTGCGATGGGCCTTGGCGGTTACCTTGCAGGCAAAACCGAACAGGACCATTACAGAAGCGAAGTAAAACGGGAACACCATGAAGTTGAACACCTGCGGGAAAGGGAAATACAGGAAACAAAAGAATTTTTTGCAAATATTGGCCTTAGCGAGGAAATACAAAACAAGGCAACGGAAGAGATTGCAAGAGACAAAGACCGCTGGGTTGATTTTATGATGAAGTATGAGCTTGGACTTGAAAAACCAGATCCTAAAAGAGCAACCAAATCGGCATTGAATATTGGGCTTTCTTATGTTGTTGGTGGTATCATTCCGTTGAGTCCTTACTTTTTCATTCCTCTTTCTTCGGAGGCATTAAAATATTCTGTAGTTGCAACGCTTGCCTGTCTTTTTATCTTTGGATATTTTAAAAGCAGGATAACAGGTGTAAATGCAATATGGGGTGCTATTCGTGTAATGATGATAGGCGCCGTGGCTGCGGCGGCAGCTTTTGGGGTTGCGAAAATATTTGAGATGTAAACATTGATAAGGACAACCATTTCTTTCTATTTGCAACGCTCAACATTCAATCATCAACGAAATAAAATAATTGCTTTGATAGTTGAATATTGTGCGTTTTATATTGAGAATTGCTTTCGTGTTCTTCATAATCACAGACCTACTTCCCGGAAAAAATGACAAATAGCTCGGTCCCCTGCCTTTGAGGAATTGAGTTATAGCAGGTTTCCATTTTTTTTATCTCAAATTTTTCTGAAAATAATTTTTCATACTCTTCTTTCGAGCCACTGAAGGGAGGCCCTCCATCGAATGAACGGTTAAATAATACGCCAATCAATTTTCCAGTCGGTTTTAACAGGTCATGCATTTTGTTTACATAACTTATCCTTAATGAAGGATCAAGTGCACAAAAGAATGTTTGCTCAAAGATGAGATCGAACTCCTGGTTCAGATCAAAAAAGTCGGCACAGATGATACGAAGTTGTTTACCATCATACGCCTTTAATTTTTGCTGAATGGATTTAACCAGTGTTGGTGAAATATCTACCAAAGTAATGTTTGTAAAGCCATCTTCAAGCAGATATTCTGCCTCGTATGCGTTGCCGCAACCAGGAATTAAAACACGGATACTTTTATTTTTTAACTGGTCAATATATTCCTTTAAAGGCGGGGATATTTTCCCGATATCCCAGGCAGTAGTATGATCAATATACCGTTCATCCCAATATTTTCCATCAAATTTTTTTTCGTCCATCAGCTGCGGATCGTGTGTTTATGATTGGTAGAAATATTTTCCATGGTCCAGTTTATCTTTTTTTCAAATGGATGTTGGCGAACATTGCATTCCATTTTATCGCAAATGGGGCAGGAGAATTCTTTGCAGCCGTCGGAGTGTACAAAAAGCTCAACGGACTCTCCATACTTTTGTCTTACAAGGGATGAAAGTGTATCGATCTCGAGGTGTGCTTCGTTCACATTGAAATACCAGGGTACTGTGAGGTGGCAATCAAGGTGAAGTGTTGGGCCATACTTGATCAAACGCAGGTTGTGAAGATCGATCCAGTTCACTGTCCTGTTGGCATTGAGGGTATCAACCATATTTTTCAGAAGATCAATATCAGCTTCATCCATAATGCCTGCAACAGAACTTCGAAGAATCTTATAACCTGTTACCATGATGATCAATGCAAAAAGGATGGCCACTGCACTATCGATCCATAAAATATTGGTGAACAAAAGAGCTATAAGACCGGCTATAATTCCGAAAGTCGTGTAAGTATCGGCCCTTAAATGTTTGCCACTTGCGATCAACGCCAGTGAATTACTTTTTTTACCTGCATTTACACAAATAGTACCAGCAACATAATTTATGATGGCTGTAGTGGCAACAAGGTAAATACCAAAATCAAGTTTTTGAATCGCATGTGGATGGCGTAAGTTATTAACTGCTTCAACGATAATAATTAATCCCGCAACAGTTATCAATGTACCTTCAATAGCAGCTGAAATAAACTCCACCTTACCATGGCCGTAAGGATGATCAATGTCCTTTGGCTTGGCGGATACATAAAGGCTATAAACACCAATAAGGCCGGCGATTACATTTACAATGCTCTCCAATGCATCGGTAAGAATGGCAACAGAATTTGTTATATACCAGGCAATGATCTTTATTAAAAACAAAACAATAGAAATAACAGCAATCGCCTTTTGTATTTTTAAATTTTGCTTTGCTGTATTCACATCTGAGATTGATGCGCAAAGATATATAAGAAAAAACTAGCCCTGCCTATCGCAGAAAAGCCGGTAATGTACAATTTGAATTTTTATACAATGAGGTATTATCAGCCTGCGCCTTTCGGAAACAAATTAAATGTCACCAGCTTCAACAAACTCAGCCTGGCGATTTTTTTAAATTGTACCCTTACAGAAAGATAGTAGTGATATACTTTGATTTCCACATTGTCGACTGACAAATGAACACAAAGCATGTTATTCCATCTCTTGATATATTATTTATTTTTTGCTTGGTATGTTATTTGTTGGTCCCAAAACATGAAAAGAAAAAACATTATCACCGCAACAGTATTATTTTTTTTACTTAGCATCAGTATCAGCACATTTGCACAATCCAGTAGAAGCCTGGTAACTCCTTTCAAAAAAGGAACGGTAACATTTAATGCAGGTGTTGGCTTTGGAACTGATTACAAGAATGAGTTTGCAAACAGTTCCGCCCTTGGGACAAAAGCTGCGTTTGAATTTGGAATCTGGCCGGCTGGACCTGGCGTTATTTCGCTCGGAATTGAATTGGGAGGAACAACATCGAACCGGACAAATAAGTATTTTGACGATGATTTCAGGGCCCACACTTTGGTGGTAGCTGCCCGTTCGGCATGGCATTTTGGATGGAAGGTACGTGGCCTTGATACGTACGCTGGTATTTCTACCGGTGCAGGATTTCATCGTTATGCCTATTATGACAATCGTCATGACCGTATCACAGAAGACGATGTAATTCCTGTAGTGGGAGGTTTTGTCGGGGTTTCCTATTTTTTCACACCAACATTCGGAGTGAATGCAGAGGCGGGACGTGATATCACCTCCTTGCAAGGTGGATTTGTGTTTAAATTGAGATAAACATTTCATTTTATTTTTCCGGCAAGCCTGGCTATTGATCCTTACAGGATTAGTAACCAGGCTTCTTTTTTTAGTAGTTTAAATGAGCTTGCCAGCCTAAAAAAGTTTGGAATAAGTTATTTACTTGCCTGCAACCCTTATTTTTGCAGCACTTAAAAAAGCCCATATGCAATTTCAACTTTCCGAAGAACATTTGATGATCCAAAAAGCAGCACGTGATTTTGCTGTAAATGAATGCCTGCCCGGTGTGATTGAAAGGGACGAGCTTCAACAATTTCCAAAAGAACAGATCGAAAAGTTAGCAGACCTG
>JBDSBG010000200.1:0-28673 GCA_039921685.1 Ferruginibacter sp. | reverse complement strand
ACATAACCGGGTTGGAAAAATCAAAATCAGGAAAAACATTTTTCCTTGTAAAAAATTCGTGGGGTGCTACAGGCCCGTTCAATGGGTATATAAATGTTTCAGAATCCTATTTTGCCATCAATACAATAAGCCTGGTGTTACCCAAAGCAGCATTGAGCAAAACATTGCTTGATAAATTAAACATAAGATAGTTTGATGATTTTAAACATTTGGTGATTTGTTGAATACAATTGACAAATCACCAAATGTTTGAATTAAAACCGATATCCTCTGAGAAAATCTTCCACGTTCATTTTCTTTTTTCCTTCCAACTGTAACTCCAATACATCAATGTAACCATCGCTGCTTGCAAAGCGCAGGTATGTTTTTTGGTCTGAATCATATTCGCCTGCTGGTATAGAGGGTTTTGTATTTATTTTCCTGGCTGTAAATATTTTCAACTTCTTATCGTGGAAAGTTGTGAAAGCAGCAGGGTAGGGCGATAGTCCTCTTATGAGATTGTATACTTCTGTGGTTGTTTTGTTCCAGTCAATTTTACAGGTTTCGGTAAAGATCTTTGGAGCATGAAGCAATTTATGATACAAGATGTCAGATCTAAGATTTGGATTTTCTGATTGCTGAGTGTGGATGTTCGATTGCTGTTCCTGCACTGTCTCTGTTAAATTGCCGCTTTCTAAACCCTGGATTGTCTTTAATAAAAGGTCTGCACCAAGTTCCTTCATTCTATCATGTATCTTGCCGGCGTCATCATCGTCGGCAATTGGAAAACTTTGTTGTAACAAAATATTGCCCGTATCTATTTCCTGCTGCAATTTAAATGTGGTAACGCCGGTAAATTTTTCTCCATTGATGATTGCCCAGTTGATGGGTGCAGCTCCACGGTATTGT
Source organism: Ferruginibacter sp. (assembly GCA_039921685.1). Classification (GTDB taxonomy): domain Bacteria; phylum Bacteroidota; class Bacteroidia; order Chitinophagales; family Chitinophagaceae; genus Ferruginibacter. The sequence goes on along the minus strand of JBDSBG010000200.1, from coordinate 27,785 downwards.
GGTAACAGTGATCCATGAACATTGATGGTTCCCTTTGGCGGCATATTCCAAACAAGTTCAGGCAGCATCCTAAAGGCAACGACTACCTGCAGATCAGCTTCCAATGATTTTAGTTCGCTTAAAAATTCCGGGTTCTTTAATTTCTCTGGCTGAAGAATGTTCAATTTATGTATTACAGCATATTTCTTCACAGCACTTTGTTGCAGTTCCATTCCTCTTCCAGCAGGTTTATCGGGGGCGGTTACCACTCCCACAATATTATAACCAGCTTGTAGCAACTTATTGAGTGAGGCAACTGCAAAATCAGGTGTACCCATAAATACAATGCGTAATGGTTGCTTTCTTTCGCCACCAAATGGAAATGCAGTAGCTGCCGGTATGTTTTGTTTTTCTTTGTGTTTTTCAATCATTGTGTGGGCTCTTGGTGCCTGGGTTGGCCTGCGTTGAAACCAGCGTTTAGATATCAGCTACCGGCTTTAAAAGTTCAAACGAATCTAAATGCACTACACTTGTAACAGCAATAGCTGATGGCTGACACTGTTTGTCAAAAATCATCGTACAGTAGATATTTCTTTCTGATGGCTTTGAATGCGTTCAGTCCGGGCTCCCAGCTTTTTCTAATTGCTTCTTCCGAAACACCGTTTTTTACCTGGTTCATCAGCACATCATTTCCTGCAAGTGAATTAAAATAATTGTTCCTGAGAAAAAAGCTGTCTTTTTTTGGGAATAATTTATAAGCGTCTAGCAGGTAGCGGATCTGAATTTTTCCAGCCGATCTTTTCAGGATTTCATCTGGACTACCTGACAAATTCCAGCCATAACATTTTTGATTGAAGCATTTGCTGTTCTTTGCCCCCTCATTCGGCATTGGCGTAAATGAATATAAATTATTTGGTAAAGAAGGGTGACCAATTATCTGGAATGGCTTATCAGTGCCCCTTCCTTCACTCAACACCGTTCCTTCAAAAAAGCAGGTTGAAGGATACAAATAAATACTTTGCATCTCTCTCAAATTTGGAGAAGGGTTTACGGGCAATACGTATTTAGTATTATGATCGTAATTTTTACATTTTATCACCTGCACATGAAACGGAGTATCATTTGTTGGCTGAGTTGTTACGTTATAAGCATTGATCTTATTTGCTTGTGGCGACAATAAGTTTTCACCTGCAAGCATCAAGGCATATTCCCCCAGTGTCATGCCATACACAACCGGTATTTGCTGCATTCCAACAAAACTTTTAAATTTCATGTCCAGCACCGGCCCATCTATATAGAATCCATTGGGATTTGGCCGGTCGAGGATGAGCAAAGGCTTGTGATGCTCAAGACATGCTTCCAAAAGATATTGCAGAGAAGAGATATAAGTATAAAACCTTGTCCCCACATCCTGAACGTCAAAAATAACCACATCAACCCCTTTGAAATCTTCGATGGTTGGTTTTTTATGGTCGCCATACAGGCTGCTGATAGGCAAGCCTGTTTTTTTGTCTGTCGAATTGTTTACATGCTCACCTGCATCAGCAATTCCACGAAAACCGTGCTCGGGGCTAAAGATCTTTACCACTTTTACTCCTCTTTTCAGTAAAGTGTCAATAAGATGAGTGCCTTTTACCGTGCTGGTTTGGTTGGCAAAAATGGCGATTGCTTTGCCTTCCAGCATTGGTAGATAAACGGGCATTCGTTCAGCCCCGGTGATTACACTGTTTTGCCCATAGCTACAGCTGCAGAACGCAATACATATAAGTACAACAGAATTTAAAACTGGCTTCATCTTTCAAAGGTCTTTAAAGTTTTTTAATATTAATTGTCTTTCCTAAATTTGGCATTCTTTTTATTAACAAAACAGTGTTACGGCGTTAAGCCGCAACCTAAAGACCGGGGTACAATTTTCGGCTCCTCAACAAAAAAAATAAAAATTATGCAACAGGTTAAAGAAGGTGATGTAGTAAAAGTGCATTACACAGGAAAACTGACCTCCGGTGAACAATTTGATTCATCCATGGATCGTGAGCCATTGGAATTTACAGTGGGTGCGGGACAAATGATCAAAGGGTTTGATTCAGCACTGCCTGGAATGTCGGTAGGACAAAAGAAGACGATTAATATTCCTGCCGAGGATGGTTATGGGGAAAGAAGCGAGGAAGCGATCATACCTTTTCCAAAAGAAAATGTACCGCCGGATATGAAACTTGAACCCGGAATGACACTAACTCTTAGCAACCAGGACGGACAACCCGTACCTGTTGTAGTTACAGAAATTAAGGACGACGTCGTTATGCTTGATGCAAATCATTTTCTTGCAGGACAGGAATTAATATTTGATATTGAATTGGTGGAGATAGCTTAAAGGAGCGAAGGCGATGGGTCGGCCAACAGACATAAGATATTTTCATGCAAACCAGCAATGATGCGGATAGCTGGTATAAATTGATGAAGAAGCAGTTTACGAAAGTTGACTGCTTTTTATTTTCTCATTGCTTATTCGTTATTTTGATGCTCATTTCCTTCATCACGAGCCTCCATCATGAGTTAGAAGAATAGCCTATTTGTATGAGAAAATTTTTGATCCGCTTTAGTTTATTTTTTGTGCCTGTTGTAATAGTGTTCTTTTTAGCAGATCCTTTCATATGCCACTATTTGAAAAAGTCAAGAAGTGGAGAGTTTTCCACCTGGAACGATATATATAATGGAAAACTTAATTCGGAACTTTTTATCTATGGGTCTTCGCGTGCTTTTCGTCAAATCGACCCAAAGATCCTGGAAGACAGCATGATCTCAAGGAGTGTTTATAACCTGGGCATGAATGGACATAATTTTTATATGCAGTATATGCGGCACCGGATCATAATGAAGCATAATCAGAAGCCGGTATGCATCGTTCTTTCACTGGATGTAACTACACTGGCTAAACGCAAAGATTTGTTTAATGCCGACCAGTTTAATCCCTATTTTAATGATACCATCATCACGAATGCCATAAAAACATACGAAGGCCCGGATTTTTTTGATTACAATTTTCCCATGGTAAGATTTAGATTCAGCAAATGGCAAATATTAGAAGGCATAAAATGTTTTATTAAACCATCTTCAAGTTTTAACAACAGGTATAAAGGTTTTTTAAGCAATGATGGAAAATGGACAAATGAATTTGATGCGGCAAGAGCTCAAAATTTGAAGATGACTATTCCGTTAGACAGGCAGTCAATTATCCTTTTCGACCAATTTTTAAACGAAACAACAAAAAACAAAATCCAGGTAGTTTTTGTGTACTCACCTGAATACATCGAAGGACAGAATTACATCAGCAACAGGAAGGAGATCTTTGCTTTGTATCATGCCTACGCAAAAAAATACCAGATACCATTTTTGGATTATTCCACAGACAGCATCAATTATGACAAGAAGTATTTTTATAATACGCAGCATCTGAACACGCTAGGGGTGAATGCCTTTACGCCTAAATTAGCAGCCGATTTAAAAGTACTGTTAGGCCGATAACAGAAGTTGAACTCCTGTTTGATGGTACGGATTTTTTATTCCTTATTTTTACGCACTTATTGAATGATTATGATCAACATAAATGAAAAAGAACTCACTGAGCGGTTCATGCGTTATGTTCAGGTAGATACACAAAGTGATCCAACCGCTGACACTTTTCCAACAACCGAAAAACAAAAGAACCTCAGTAAAGTTTTGTATGATGAATTAAAGAAAATGGGTTTGACGCATGTCGAACTGGATGCTTTCGGTTATGTATATGCCACTATTCCTTCAACGAGCAGTAAAAAAGATATACCTGCCATTTGTTTTTGTTCGCATGTGGATACAGCGCCCGATTGTAGCGGTACCCATGTAAAACCTATACTGCATGAAAATTACGAGGGTGCCGATATCATACTGCCGGATGACAGTACCCAGGTATTGCGAGTAAAGGACTGCGCTTACTTAAAAACACAAATTGCTGGAAATATTATTACAGCAAGTGGTACCACTTTACTGGGTGCGGATGACAAAAGCGGTGTTGCGGTTATCATGCAGGCTGCACAATATCTTGTAAACAATCCGCAGGTAAAACATGGCGACATAAAAATTGTATTTACACCTGATGAGGAAGTGGGTAAGGGCACAGCAAAGATTGACATGAAGAAACTGGGTGCACAATTCGGTTATACCTTGGACGGAGGGGAAGCCGGTAGCCTTGAAGACGAAACATTTAGTGCCGATGGAGCAAGCATTATTATTCACGGTGTGATTGTACATCCCGGTTATGCAAAAGATGTGCTGGTGAATGCAATTAAGATCGCAGGGGAAATACTGGATGCATTGCCAAAAAATGAATGGAGTCCTGAAACAACGGAAAAACGCGAGGGTTTTGTACATCCTGTTTCTGTAAACGGTATTGCAGAAAAAGCAACAATCAGTTTTATTGTAAGGGATTTTACAACAGCGGGTTTGACTGCTCACCACGACAGGCTTAAAAAAATTGCTAAAACGATCGTTGCAAAATACCCGGGTACTTCCATGGAATACATTCAGCAGGAACAATACAGGAACATGAAAGAGGTATTGGATAAACACCCGCAGGTAGCACTTTATGCAGCCGAAGCTATCAGGCGTTCAGGCCTTACCGTTAAAACAGAAAGCATACGCGGCGGCACAGATGGAAGCCGCCTTAGTTACATGGGATTGCCCTGCCCGAATATTTTTACAGGCATGCAGAATATTCACAGTAAACTGGAATGGATTGGCGTAAACGATATGATGAAAGCAGCGGAAACCATTGTGCATTTAAGTATGATCTGGGAAGAGAAAACATCATCCTAAATGCTGCGGTTATTGTTTGTTTTATAGTAAATTGGGACTTGTAACATTTCTATGAAAAAAGCGTTTGCAACCATTGCTATTTTTATTTCCTGCTTAAGTTGTTTTTCTCAAAAAACCGCGAAGATCGATACTTACATTTTCCCCAAAGACATCGAACAGGAAAAGCAACTGCTGGTTGAAATGCCATATGCAAAGTCTGACATTTTAAAGATATCGGGTGATTCGGTCGGCATCATCGATGCCGGTGATATTTTCATTGATGTTGTTTGCACGGACTATCCTTCTAACCGTTCACTAAACTTATTAAATCAAAAACGGGTTGAATCTTTTTTTCAGCGATTTCCTTTCATTAAAAGGAAGGGTGTGAGAGAAATACATTTTTTTCGCCAACTGGATGGATCGGACAAGGAAAAGGCAATCAACATGTTTCATGGGTTGGTGGTAAGGTACAGGCCAGGACAATCAGTGAAAACCATGCAGGCGGATATAGATCATTTTGACGAAATAGTCGCAACAATGGAATTGGACTCTACGGTCATGGTTGAACGTAAGATTACAAAAGCCGACAGGGATAGCATATTATTAATGGTAAGATTGAAAAGAGGCCAGCCGCCAACACAAAAAGGCCCGGTGCAATACGAAAAGCGTCCTTACGATATGTCGGCAACCGGTTACGATCTAACAAACAGGTCGCCCAGGGATTCGCAACTTATTATCTCGCCGAAAGTTGCCCTGAAAAAAGGCCTCATTACCAGGGCAGCATATAAAGCATATGACTGGACAGAGTCTGTTACATTGTTTTTTCACCGGGTTGGAGATACAGCAGTTCCTCGCCGGCAACCTGTGTTAACAAGAGATATAACTGTAACCGATACACTAAAAGGAGACAGGGTTTATGTTCAACCCGATTCCACCCTGCTTAAAGTTTTTGCTCGCACAAAATGGAAGGGCTTTACTATTGTACAGGACGTTACGGTTAGTATGTATCCTTTTTCAGCGCAACTGTTATTGTGGTTGAAATTGCAAAGCGTTGATAGCGTTACCAACAGTTTTGTTTTTTTTAATGATGGAAATGAAATGCCCGATGATGAAAAGAAGATCGGGAGTACAGGCGGCATTTATTCCAGCACCTGCACCTCGTACGGGCAGGTAAAAAAACTGGTCAGGGAAACTATGCTAAAAGGCAGTGGTGGCGACCGGCCCGAAAATGATGTTGAAGCATTGCTGCTGGGGGAAAAAGCATTTCCTGGAAAAAATTTCCAGGTGCTGGTTGCAGACAACCGGGCGCCGGTCAAGGATATGACACTTGCCGGCAAACTAACCAAACCTGTGAGAATTATTTTATGTGGTGCTAATGATTATAATATCAATGCAGATTATCTTAACCTTGCAAGGAAGACCAAAGGTTCGGTACATTTAGTGGAACAGGATCTCTACGATCTCAATTCCCTTCACGAAACTGAAGTTTTAAAAATTGGCAAAAAGGAGTTTAAGGTGGAGCAGGGACGCCTTGTTGAAATGGAGTTAATTGAACCGTAAGAAGGAGTAATTTAACCAGCAGGATCAATAAAAACAAAATGTGTGAATCAGTCGCAATAAAAAATACTAACTTCATTTAAAATTAAGATCAATGGACATTTTAAAGGATTTTTGGTGGGTCATCCTGCTTGTATTCGCACTGCTGGGTTGCTTCGTAACCATTAACCAGGGTTTTATTGGCGTGGTAACCATGTTCGGGAAGTATCGTCGTGTAATGCGCCCGGGATTAAATTTTAAGATCCCCTTCTTTGAACAGATATTCAAAAAAGTAAGTGTGCAAAACAGGTCGGTGGAATTGGAATTCCAGGCCGTAACAGTTGACCAGGCAAATGTGTATTTTAAGTCAATGCTTTTGTATTCTGTACAAAATGAGCAGGAAGAAACGATCCAGAAAGTTGCATTTAAATTCATTAGTGATAAGGACCTGATGCAGGCTTTGATCAGGACGGTAGAAGGCAGTATTCGTGCTTTTGTATCCACAAAAAAGCAAGCAGAGGTTTTAAATGTGCGCCGGGATATTGTTGAGAATGTAAAGGAACAGGTAGATGTTGCGCTGGAAGGTTGGGGTTATCATTTGCAGGATCTCCAGATCAATGATATTACATTTGATGAAGCTATCATCACCAGCATGAGCAAAGTTGTAGCAAGTAATAACCTAAAAGCTGCCGCCGAAAACGAAGGACAGGCATTGCTGATCACAAAAACAAAAGCAGCAGAAGCGGAAGGTAATGCAATTAAGATTGCAGCAGAAGCAGAAAGGCAGGCTGCGCAATTGAGAGGCCAGGGTGTTGCATTGTTCAGCGAAGAAGTTGCAAAAGGTATGAGCCAGGCCGCTTCTGAAATGAAGCAGGCAAATCTTGATACCAATGTCATCCTGTTCAGCATGTGGGTTGAAGCCATTAAGAATTTTGCTGAGTATGGAAAAGGTAACGTAATCTTCCTCGACGGCAGCAGTGATGGCATGGAAAAAACGATGCGCCAGATCATGGCGATGCAGCAACTGAATGAAAAGAAAATTTAATTCCAGAACATTCTTATTTCATGAGCTACACAAAGCAAAGTAATCCTTTTGTTGTTCCTACTACAGATGGAAAACTTATTGAAGAACATTTCGGCCTTGCCACTTCAAAAGACCAACAGATCAGCATTGCGCATATGATAGCCCCCGCCGGATGGAGCGAGCCATTTCAAAACCCGGCATTTGATGAATATACTTTGGTGAGCCGTGGTAAAAAATTATTTGAGGTAGATGGAGAACAAGTGGAAGTAAGTGCAGGGCAAAGTATCCTGATTAAAAAGAATAGCCGTGTACGTTATAGCAATCCTTTTAATGAAGAATGTGAATATTGGTCGGTATGCATTCCCGCTTTTTCAATGAACACTGTTAACAGGGAAGCAACATAAGATTAACAATTTATTGGGCACCATTGCTGAATAAGTTTCGTTGTATTGCAGTTAGTATAAAAATGCCACTGGAGAAAGTTAATCCTTCTTGGGATTTTAGCCGCACTCCATTTTAAGCGGGGTTGGGTTGAGGTTCAAATTTAAAACCGTATTTAATTTTTACGCATGTTAGATATTTTATTACAGGTTGACACTACGGGTACAGCGGCTGCAGCAGCATCAGGAGCGAAAGTGGAAAGCGTATGGGGTATGTTGAGCAAGGGCGGGCCGCTTATGATCCCATTGGGAATATTATTTGCGTTGGTCGTTTTCTTTTTTATTGAACGTTTGCTTGTCATTCGTAAAGCACAAAAAGTAGATGAAAATTTCATGCGCATAATCCGTGATAATATCAGCACCGGCAATGTAGCTGCTGCAAGAAACCTTAGCAAGAATACCAATACACCCATGGCACGCATGATCGATAAGGGCCTGCAACGTATTGGTAAACCGATAGACGCCATTGAGAAAAGCATGGACAATGTTGGCAAACTTGAAATGTATAAAATGGAAAAGAACCTTGGTATCATTTCAGTGATTGCACGTATTGCGCCGCTGTTCGGTTTCGTTGGAACCATTGTTGGGCTGGTAATTCTATTGAAAGAATTCGCAACCATCAGCAACCCATCTATTAGCCAGATCGCAGATGCGATGTATATTAAACTGATCACTTCGGCAAGTGGGCTGATCATTGGTATGCTTGCATTCCTTGGGTATAGTTATTTAGATACACAAATAAACAGAACAGCAAACCAGATGGAATCGGCAAGCAGCGAGTTTATTGATATTTTGCAGGAGCCGACCAGGTAGTGAAAAGTGAATGGTGAATAGTGAAAACTTTAAAGATCTCACTATTCACTATTCACCATTCACTTTTCCAAACTCACAATCTAACTCACAACTCTTCACATGAGTTTACGAAAAACAAAATTACGAGATCAACATTCGGAAGTGGACACAGGTCCGCTGAATGATATTTTATTTATACTGCTGATGTTTTTTTTAATGATATCTACTCTCGCTAATCCCAATGTTATAAAAATGAGTGTGCCCAGGGCCAAAAGCGATACCAAACAAAAGCAAAGCGTAGTTGTAAGTGTTGATAAGGATAAGAATATGTATGTTGGTTCAAAAAGGATCATAACAGATTCCCTTGAGTCGGTGCTTAAAAAATACATCAATGAAGGGGATAGTATCAAACCGGCAGTTGTGATCAATGCCGATTCAATTGCCCAATGGGGCGAGATCGTTCGCATCATGAAAGTGGCAAGAAAACTGGGCGCAACAACTTCGGCTACGGTTACCGGCAACGAGTAACGATTACAATTCTCTGCTTTCCAGACATGTCATGTTTTATTGCAGTTCTGTAAATGTTTTTCTCAAATAATTTACAAACATCTTCCGCAAGGTCTTCGTGCGTTTCAAGGAATATCATTCCATCTTTGTTTAAATGGTCTTTGGCAAAAGCGTTTATTCTTTCATAAAAAACCAGCGGCTGGTTATTTTCAACGAAGAGGGCTGTGTGAGGCTCGTAGTCAACTACATTGTTCTCCATTTGTGCCCGCTCATTTATTGGTATGTAAGGGGGATTGCTCACGATCACATCATAATTTTCCAAAAGTCCATCATTGTCTGCTGATAGAAAGTCTGACAGTAAAAACTTTATCAAGGTATCCTGCCTGCTTGCATTTTCATTTGCAACACTCAACGCATCCTCACTGATGTCGATTGCTGTTACTGTTGAACCGGCCATGTTTTTTTTTAGTGCGATGGCAATGCAACCACTGCCGGTTCCGATATCGATAACAGTAATGCCTTGTTTATTTTTTACAGTCCTGATCACAGTTTCCACCAGTTCTTCAGTTTCCGGTCTTGGTATCAATACAGCAGCTGATACCTTTAGTTTCATTTTATAAAACCAGGCTTCTCCAATGATATATTGAACGGGTTTATTTTTTTTTAATGCGGAAAGGCTTTCCTGGATCGCTGTTATTTTCTCCTTCACCAAAACTTTGCCGGGGTCTTTAATCAATGATGACCTGTCTATGCCGGCAAAATGTTCAAATATCATCGCTGTTATATTGGACGCCTCATCAATGCTATATGTGTGGGATAATTCGTTTAAAAAGGCCCTGTATAATTCGTTTACGGTCACGGGACAAACTTAGTTTATTTTTCAATCCTTAATTTTGTTCACTTGACCACACATGAAGTATATATGCAACGCTGCCTTCAACTGGCAGAGCAAGCCGCCGGGTATGTTGCACCCAATCCAATGGTAGGTGCTGTCCTGGTTCATCAAGATTTGATAATTGGTGAAGGTTATCATATGAAATACGGTGAGAGTCATGCTGAGGTCAATTGCATCAATAATGTACCTGAAAATCAAAAGCATTTAATAAAAGAAAGTACATTGTATGTTTCTCTTGAGCCTTGCAATCATTTTGGGAAAACCCCACCTTGTTCTGATCTGATCATCAAACAGCAGATACCTACAGTGGTAATCGCCTGCACCGACCCTTTTGAAAAAGTGAATGGCACCGGGATTGAGAAATTAAAAGCTGCCGGAATTCAAGTGATAACCGGCATCCTGGAGAAAGAAGCGATATGGCTGAACAGGCGTTTTTTTACTTTTCATGAAAAGCACAGGCCCTATATTATCTTAAAATGGGCACAGAGCAATAATGCAAAGATCGCAGGTGCGCATTTCCGTCCAATGAAAATAACGAATGAGATCACCGACAGGATCGTTCACAAATGGCGCAGTGAAGAAGCTGCAATCATGGTTGGAACCAATACAGCTTTGACAGATGACCCCTCTTTAACTACAAGATTATGGCCCGGGCAAGATGCATTGAGGGTGTTGGTGGATAATAATCTGAAATTACCCGCAACACTAAAACTATTTGATAATAAGGTTCCGACTATTATTTTAAATCATCTGCGGCAGGAAGAAAAAGAGAAGAACTTTTTTTGCAGGTATGCAGAGCATCAGAGTATTCCAACAGCAACCACTGCAGTATTGTACCAGCGGAATATAAATTCATTGATCGTGGAAGGTGGGGCAAAATTACTCGGGTCGTTTATTGCTGCGGGCCTATGGGATGAAGCACGTGTTATCACTAATACAAAACAGCAAATTGAAAATGGTATTGATGCACCTGTATTGAAAAATGCAGTGCTGCTGAAAACAAAAATGATCCGTACAGATGAGGTAAGTTTTTACAAAAAAGAAGTTTAAAAATAATTACGAATTAATGGATCATTATTTTACGATCAATAAAACATCATCAGAAGAATTTAAAGACAGGGGAAGCAAATTTATTGCCTATGCATTCCCTGTTGAAGATGCTGTAGCGTTTAAAACCCAGCTGCAAATGTTGAAGAAGGAACACCCTAAAGCTGTTCACCATTGCTTCGCCTACCGCCTGGGGGTAAACGGAGATAATTTCCGCACGGCTGATGATGGAGAGCCATCCGGAACTGCCGGCAAACCCATACTCGGGCAAATAGACAGCAAGAATCTTACGGATACGGCTGTAATCGTTGTGAGGTATTTTGGAGGGACATTACTGGGCGTCCCTGGCCTCATCCATGCATATAAGACATCAACGGCCCTGGTTTTACAAACCGTTCCTGCTATTCAAAAACAAATAGAAAGGATTTTCAAGCTGCAATTTGATTACACACGGATGAACGAGGTTATGCAAATTGTGAAGCAGTACAACTGTACAATAATAGAACAGGAGATGCAATTGTTCTCATCCATCAGGCTCGGCATACCCAAAAAAAGGGTAGAAGAGGCCATTTTTAAGCTTAGAGAGTTGCGGAACGTTGAACTGACACCCATATTATAATAGTTCAAGAAAAAAAATGATTTTTAACATCATTGTTAACAATTTTCTATAATTTTAGACCCTACTTACTAAGAAATTAGAAATTTTATTATGAGAAAACTTCTACTCGCAGTTTTACTACTTACTGCATTAACGACAACAAACGCACAGCAATTACATTTTACGAGCCAGTATTTACAACACAACTCGATGTATAATCCTGCTGCTGCCGGCATCGCCAGTAAAGACATGATCGGCGTATCGTACAGGAGCCAATGGGCCTCCTTTCCCGGTAATCCAAAAACCTATATGGTATATGCAGATGCTGACCTAAAAAAACTTAATGCAGGTATTGCAGGCTATGTGTACAGGGATGAAACCGGGCCAACAAGCAGGACAGGCCTTCAGCTTGCTTATTCATACCATATCATTTCCAAGAATCAAAAGAATAAATTCGGGATAGGAATTGAAGCAAGAGGCCTGCAGTATGCAATTGATAAATCCAAGATCAGTGGTTCAATTCCCAATGATCCCCTTTTAGGAGGAGCGAGCAGCAAGTTCCTTTTTGATGCAGGAGCAGGATTATATTTTACAAACAGCAAATTGAGTGTTGGTGCTGCTGCCCAGCAACTAATAGGTTCAAGAATTAAAATTGCTGACGTGCCAGGTGCATACACCCATGGTAAATTATACCGTCATTACAATTTCACGGCGAGTTATAAGTTGCAAACAGGGGATGATATTTACGTGATACCAAACTTTATGACAAGGGTTGTTCAGCATGCACCTACAGAATTTGACTTTGGATGCAAAGTGGACTACCAGGAAAAATTATGGTGGGGAGTGAATTACAGAATCAGGCAATTCTGGAGCATCCAAGCTGGGTTCAAGATTCTTCAAAGAATAAGTGCAACCTATTCTTATGATTATTATGTAACTCCAATAAGTGTATTTACTTCTGGTTCCGGCGCTCATGAGATAGGGCTTCAATTTGACCTGAAAAAGAAATAACACATACTCGCAAACTAGAAAATTTTTAAAATAACAATATATGCAACTAACTATACTAGACAATAGTAGTTTTCAATTGCTCTTTAAGACGGCCCGTAAGCAATCATTATTAATATTGATATTGCTAGCTGGCTTTGGTTTCAACAGTTTTGCCCAACCAGCGAATGATGAACCATGTAACGCTATTCCGATCCTAGCGAGCGATGTTTGTAATTACCAGGTGTTTAGTAATCTTAATGCAACGGCAAGTGCTGGCGCTCCTGCTCCAGGTTGTGCGAATTACCAGGGTGGGGATGTTTGGTTCCAGGTTAATGTAGTCGCAGCTTCCAATGGTAATTTAAAATTTGACACGCAGCAACAAACCCCGGGAATTACAGATTTGGGTATGGCTGTTTATAGCGGCCCGGATTGTAACAACTTAACGCTGCTTGACTGTGATGATGACGGTGGTGCCGGACTCATGTCGCAGATTACACTTACAGGGTTAACTGTAGGTAGTACTCTTTGGGTAAGAGTTTGGGAGTACGGCGGAGATAATAACGGAGATTTTGGTATTTGTGTAAAGTATCCCGGCCCTCCACCAGCATATGATGATCCATGCAATGCTACTGCTCTTCCTACGCCAACTACAGATTGTAACTATCAAACTTTTACGGATGAGGGTGCAACTGGCAGTGCCAATGTACCGGCTCCCGGTTGCGCAAACTATATTGGAGGTGACGTTTGGTTTTCTGTGGTAGTACCAGCAGGTGGCCTTTTAAGTTTTGATACTCAAACAGGCGAAGTAATAAATGGCGGAATGGCGATATACAGCGGTGTTGACTGTAATACCTTAACACTAATCGCTTGTGATGATAATAGCAGTGTAAATGGCAACATGCCAAAAATCGTAGCTGGAAATCTTGTTCCCGGTAGTACCATATGGATCAGGTTCTGGTCTAATGGCCTTCCCGGAAATGTTGGATCATTCGGCATCTGTGTTTCAATTCCCCCGCCACCCCCTGTTAACGATGAGCCATGTGGTGCAATCATGCTAACGCCTAGCAGTACCTGCAACTACCAGACTTTCACTACTGCAAGTTCTAATCCTTCTGCCGGTGCACCTGCTCCGGGTTGTGCAAACTACCAGGGTGGTGATGTTTGGTTCAGTGTGGTTGTTCCTTGTGATGGTGCATTGGCCATAGACACGCAAACTGGTGTTGTTACGGATGGCGGTATGGCTATCTACAGCGGCGGTTGCAATAACCTGACTCAAATAGCTTGTAATGACGATGGCAGTGCTAATGGCCTTATGCCTTACCTGTCTTCTACTAATTTAACTCCGGGAGATACAATACTTATAAGAGTGTGGGAATACGGGAATGATAATCCCGGAACTTTTGGAATATGCGTAAGCATTCCTCCTCCACCTCCTCCAGGTTCTAACTGCTTTGGTGCACAACCATTTTGTTCAAGCAATACCTATACTTATCCTAACAGTACCAATGTTCCATCTTTAGGCGGTGGTGGTATTTATGGTTGCCTTGGAACTACTCCTAACCCAGCATGGTATTATTTGCAGGTTCAGAACCCCGGACCCATGAGTATTTTTATTCAGCAAACCAGCACTGCAGGCAACATTGTTGACGTTGACTATGCTTTGTGGGGCCCATTCCCAACGGTAGCTGCGGCCTGCGGAAACCTTGCAGCTAGCAATATCGTTAGTTGCAGTTATTCCACTTCAGGTACAGAAACTGCTACTTTACCAAATGGACAGACTGGTGATTTTTACATCTTACTTATTACCAACTTCTCTAATCAGCCAGGAACGGTTACTTTCAACCAGAATGGCGGATCAGGTTCAACCAGTTGTGATATATTATGTACACTCACTTCTGCTAATAGCGGCCCGGTGTGTGCATGCGGAACAGTTGACCTGACTTCGTCCTTAGTAGTTGGTGCAACTTATCAATGGACAGGCCCAAATTGTTTTAACCAAACACCAGAATCACAAACACAAAATCCAACAGGAGTGCAGGTTCCATGCACACCAGGAACTTATATTTATACAGTAACTGCGACCACCCAGAGTGGTACTTCATGTTACTCTTCCGATACAGTAATTGTAATCGCTAAACCGGTGCTTGGTAATGACACAACAGTGTACATCTGTCCAACTGGTAACCTTGACCTTACATCACTGTATAACACAACAGGTCTCACGTCTGCATGGACAAATTATGCCGACGGAACTCCGGTACCAAATCCGGCTTCAGTCAATACTGCCGGCATTTATCAACTAGTGGGTATCAATGCAACTAATTGTCCCGACACGGTGCTTGTAACATTGGTAGTTGATAATGTAACTTCTACGGTTACGGCTACCGGCATCGGCACCTGTACTTTGCCAGGAGAAATAACAGTAACAAATCCTGTAGGTGTTGGCAGTATTTTCACCTATAGCATTAGTACGGCTCCCGGAACTTTCCAGACTTCAAATATTTTTGTGATCGATCCCGGAACTTATACTATCATAACGATGGATTCACTTGGATGTACAACAACTTCAAATCCAGTGACAGTAGCTTTCAATAATGACCTTACATTGGCAGTAGCAGGAGATACAACGATATGCCTTGGTGCTTCTACGACGATTTACGCTACCAGCACTGCAGCTAGTTATGCATGGACGCCTACCACCGGCTTAAACGATCCAACAAGTGCATCGCCAATTGCGTCGCCAACAGAAAGCACCACTTATAGCGTAACCGCTACACTGGGTTCTTGTACACAAACAGGATCGGTGATTGTTAATGTAGATAAGGATCTTGTTGTTGATGCCGGAGGGCCTTTATTCCTTGATGCTGGCGGATCAAGCCAAATCCAGGCAACTGTTACTGGCCCGAACATTAACCTGAGTAGCATTTTGTGGACGCCTGCTGCGGGGTTGAATGCAACTAATATTCTGAACCCGATAGTAACGCCGGTCATCACAACAGGTACAGCAACTTATGATATCACCGTAACCAATTCTGCAGGTTGTACAGCAACTGACCAGCTAATTGTTAATGTACTTTCTAATTGTATCACTGTAAGAAATGCGTTTACTCCTAATGGTGATGGTGTGAATGATTATTGGAAAGTGTATGATGATTTCTCATGCTTGTCTAATGTGACTGTGAACGTATTTAACAGGTATGGTAGTAAAGTGTTTGAATCAGATAATTACAGGAATACCTGGGACGGACATTACAGCGGCAAGCAACTTCCCGATGGTACTTATTATGCAGTGATTGAATTCAAACTGCTTTCAGGTAAAACACGGACAGTGAAAACTGATGTAACGATCTTAAGATAATTTTCAGGATGAATATATGCAAAGCCTTCCTTTTAGGGAGGCTTTGTTATTGAAAGTATTTTCCGAAATGAAAATGAAATGTCAAAGCAATCATTATGGATGTTGAAGCTTTAAGAGATTATGTATTGGCGTACGAGAATGTTTCAGAGGGATTTCCCTTTGGAGATGACACGCTCGTTTTTAAAGTAAATAATAAAATATTCCTCTTGGTATCTCTTACTTCTGCACCATTGCAGTTCAATGTAAAATGCGCACCCGTGAAGGCGATAGAACTGAGGGAAGAATACCCGGACTCAATATTGCCCGGCTATCACATGAATAAAAAACACTGGAACACGATCATCGTTGATGGAACAGTGCCAAAAAAGTTATTGGTAGAGATGATCCGGGATTCGTATTTGTTGGTGAGCGCTGCAAAAAAGCCCTGAATAAGGTCGGAGCATGAATCATATTCCGGGGATAAAATTTATAATGGAGAAATTTTGTTTCTACCATTAGCAAATATTAAACAAAGCTTCATGTTCTTTGATGAGCTTTTAAGGTATTTCCAAAAAGATTCGAAGCTTTGTCGGCTTAATTTAAATATTTTTACGCCATAAATCTACCAGCCTTATGCAACCATTTTCAATTGTAATACACGGAGGTGCAGGAACTATTTTAAAATCTGACATGACTCCCGAGCTTGAAGAAGCTTATATCCTTGCATTGGAAGATGCATTAAATGCTGGTTATGCTGTACTCGAACAGGATGGAACTTCCGCAAACGCAGTGAAGGCAGCCATTGTAGTACTTGAAGATAACCTGCTGTTCAATGCGGGCCGCGGTTCAGTATTTACAAAAAAAGGTTTACAGGAAATGGATGCTGCTATCATGGACGGGCAATCGCTGGAAGCAGGAGCCGTTGCGGCGGTTCGCAATGTTAGAAATCCAATTGAGCTTGCCGCAGAGGTAATGAATAATAGCAACCATGTTTTTTTAAGTGGAAAAGGCGCCAACGATTTTGCAATTAAACAGGGAATAAAACTCGAACCCGACGAATATTTCTTCTCGCAGTTTCGATATGATCAATGGAAGGAAATGCGTGACAGCGATAATTATTCACTGGATCATACGCACCAGGGCCTGGAAGAATTGATGAAAGATAAAAAATTTGGAACAGTGGGCGCTACTGCCTGTGACAGTTATGGAAACATTGCTGCAGCCACAAGCACAGGTGGTATGACCAACAAAAAATATGGCCGCATCGGCGACAGTCCTATAATTGGTGCCGGCACTTATGCAAACAATAAGACCTGTGCGATCAGTTGTACTGGGCATGGCGAACCGTTCATTCGGGCAGTGGCAGCTCATAGTGTAAGCTGCCTGATGGAATACAAAGGGATGAGCTTACAGGAAGCAATGGATGAAGTAGTGCATCGTAAGTTGGTTGAAATGGAAGGAGAAGGCGGGATGATAGGTGTGGATGCTCAGGGAAATACGGCAATGGCTTTTAACAGCGCAGGGATGTATAGGGCAATGAAAAATAGTGAGGGGGAGATGATGATTGGGATTTATAAAGACTGAAGGTGCTTGTGCTCATCTGGAGATTTTAAAGAAATATTCAATATACAACGTACAATATTCAAGTATCGGTTTGGTGCTTATTTCTTGCTGTTATAGCAATATCAAATAATAAACAGCCAATAGTTTTATCAATGAAAACATGAAAAAATTCGCAATAATCGTTGCTGGCGGAACGGGCAGCAGGATGAATAATATTTTACCCAAACAATTTCTTTTAATAAAAGGCAAACCAGTATTGTATTATACGATCAGTGCTTTTTTAAATGCCTATGATGATTGTAATATAATACTGGTGCTTCCGGAAGATCATGTTGCAGCAGGGCAGGAGATCATCGATGCATTTTTTGATTATAACCGCATACAGATCACTGTTGGCGGACGAACCCGGTTTCATTCGGTACAAAATGGACTTCAACTTGTGAATGAAGAGAGTATTGTGTTTGTACATGATGCTGTTCGTTGCCTGCTCAGCAAAGCACTTATTCATCGTTGTTATGATGCGGTGGTGGAGTTCGGTTCAGCAGTTCCGGTGATTGCATCTAATGATAGCTTAAGGATACTAACTGCAGATGGCAATGAAGCACTTGATCGGAATATAGTAAAACTGGTACAAACACCACAGGCTTTTTACAGCAAAATATTACTTCCTGCATTTAATATAGACTACAAAGATCGGTTTACAGATGAAGCAACTGTTGTAGAAGCTTTCGGGCTTAAAATTTATTTAGTTGAAGGAGAAGACACCAATATAAAAATTACGAGGCCCCTTGATCTTGAATTTGCAGAAAAATTATTGGATATGATTGGGGAATAGATATTTAAAGGTTATAGACTTCCGATATCTAAAAATAAAAATTCCATTAACTCTGTGAAATAATACCAATTAGAAATTATTGTTGTTCGGGTAAATTTTGCTTAAGTCAATGGAATCCTTTACAGTGGCGGGTTCTGGCCCCTCTTCGGAGAGGGGTTGGGGTGAGGTCATGCAGGCCTGATAGGGATTTGAAGCATTTTATCAGATAATACCAATCAGATTAAAGCTGCGCCAGCAAAGCTTGTCGGGCTGATCGACAAGTATTAAAAAAAAGCTTTTGCTACTGTAAAGCCTGGTTTTACCACAGCGTTAAGATGCGTTTCAATATGCAGTTTCACGGAGTTTTTTTGATATCTGTATTTTAAAAGATCAATGAATCTATTAATAAAAAATATTTTAAAAGGGATTGGTATTTATCACCCTTTACAATCTTCTTACAGGGCTATTATTTTTTCTTTTCAGAATAAAAAGTTTCGAAAACAATACCAGCAATACGCAGGGAGGGGTTTTACATGTAATGTATGTGGCACGATGTACAGCCGCTTTGTACCCGATTATCCTTCTTCAGAAAATAAAGCAGCCATAGAAAATAATCAGGTGATTGCAGGTTATGGTGAAAATATTTTTTGTCCCAACTGTATGTCCACTGCAAGAGAAAGATTGATCATCGCTTATTTGAGAGATGAAATGAACTTCTCCGGGAAAAAAATATTGCACCTGTCACCCGAAAAAAATATTTACCAATTTACAAAAGTACAAGCCGATGTTACAACTGCAGATCTGCTACCTGGATTTTATAAAACAATAGATGGTATGGTTCAAAAACAGGATGCCACTCAATTTAGTTTTGCTGATAATTATTTTGATATGGTTATCGCCAATCATATTCTCGAACATATCCCCGATGACAGGAAAGCCATGAAAGAAATTTTCAGGGTGATGAAACCTGGAGCTATGGCGGTTTTACAGGTGCCTTATTCAGAAAATATCAATGCTACGATCGAAGGTCCTGATATTAATGATCCTACAATGCAATCAGCATTATATGGGCAAAAAGATCATGTGCGCATTTATTTGTTGAGTGATTATGTAGAGCGGCTTAAGGGATCAGGCTTTTTAGTTGATGTATTGTCAACTGATCGGTTGGAGAAATATTTACAATTTGCAGTCCAGCCAGGGGAGAAGTTGCTGAAGATAATTAAGCCTTAGCGTTAGTTTGGGATGTAAATTTAAAATGAATGTTCAATATTCGACGATCGATATTCAATACTCATCGGAGGACAGACCGAGGCCCGCAACATTTAGAGATGTTTCGCTTAAAAATATTTCAACCCGTCAGTTTCATTCTTATGATTATTATTTAATGAACGAAATAATGTGGTAACGACAGTAGGTATATTAAGGAGCCGATACTCCGCGTCTGTTCGTTTATAATGGGCGCTTTTATTGAACATTGAATATTGTGCGTCGAATATCGAATGTTTGTCAGTGATCTTCCAATATCTATCGCCTCCAATTGATACAAAGTACTAGCGTTTAAAGAACTTCACAAAAGGAGGAAGATTATTCCATTTCACAAAGGGATATGGTTGATTTACCGGATTAAATTTTTCATAAAAAGCAGCGATCCCGGCAACATCTGATCCTTCAAAATCAAGCAGCATGGCTGTGTTTGCAAATTCATGTATAATGCGATCGTATAAAAAATAATTGGCTTCCACTTTTTTGCCTTCGTTTGTAATGCATGAAATGATATTGTATAACCTGTTATTATCCTTTAATAAAACTACGGAGGCCAAAAGCAAGCTACTCGCATTGCGTACATGCCTGACGATCACTTTGTTTTCGGAAGATAATTTTTTACAAACAGCAGTTAACAATGTGTAACTTTTATCAGGGATATATGGCAATCTTTTACTGTATAAATTTTTATAAAGCTCAATGATCCTCTCATAATTAACAGATTCAAAATAATCCATGTCAAACTTCTTTATTCTTCTTAAACTTTTGGTGAATGAGGGGTCATAATTTTCATACAATGCTTCATAGGGCCTGTTAAGATCAAGTATGAAATTGCTACGCTGCTGTATTTGTAAAGCATCGTCAGGCAATTGAATGTTGTTTGAGAAATTTAATGTGATTTCAGCAAAATTAAATTTTTGTAAAGCCAGCGCTATAAATGAACGTACCTCTACGTCAGTGAGCTTCGTGGTATAGAAGATTCCCGATTGTTGTATAAAAGCAGGCTGGTACAAATAACGTATTCCCCATTTGTTTTTCCAGGTAAGTGGCATCACAGCTTCATAATCATTCAATACAAGTGCGTGCCAGTTGTCAGACATGGTATCCAGGTAGAATGATTTGCCATAGATCAACCCATTTACTGCCTGTTCAATACAATTGTCCCATTTCTTTTTATCAATTTCTTTGTATGGAAGGTAAGTGATACTCAAACTTAAAAGGAGATTTGCGGGAAAATTTTTTTGAATGAAATATTTTGAACGTTGATACTGAATGTTAGCTTCTTAAAAAACTTATTCCTTTCCGGATCGGTTTTCAATACGTCTTTAAATTCTTTGTTATAAACCAGGGGCGCATAAATATTGAACACATTTTTGAAAAGCGACAACTGCAATCCGCCAACATATAAAAATTTGGAAGTGGTTGCGTTCTCTTTCCAGCCTTCTGCATAAGTTCCAATATCAAAGAAAAGGCGAATGGGTAATTTAACCGGAAAGATGTTGGGCAAAGTAGTATTGACATTTAAAGCTGCCACCCAATTTTCGCTGGCACCCTGCAAATACCCAAACTGATCAACACGTAGTTTCAATCCCCCATCCCGGATCATGATTTGTTGAGCGCCGAACCCCAGGTTCTTTACAGGCTCTTGCGCAACTGCGGTTGATGCAGTTCTCCCTAAAAAATAATTGCTATATGTATAATCTTCTTCGCCGGTAGCGGCCAGTAATTTTGGCCGGTACTGGTAACCGTTATTATGATCATTGCTAAAATAACCAAATTTGGAAGCGAACAGTCTCGCCTGCAGCCCACCGCCTTTTGAGTAATTGAACAAATAATCTGCGGTTAGGTCAAACCTGTAGAATCCTTTTCCCTGCTGTAACTTCAACTGGTAATCGTATGGATAAAGCACCCTCGAATTCTCAACATTGAACGAAAGCTGGTTGATATAATAATCACTCCTGCTTGTGGCTGTTGGGTAGAAAAAAGTTGAATCACTATAAGCCTTGTATTCAAACCTGTTGAAATTTTGTTGCCCGATGAGATAAGTACGAAGATCAAACCAACTCGTTATATGGCTGCGGGCGGGATGCCTGAAATGAAATTGTAAATAAGGCACCACTTTATAAAAATTCTCAAAGATCTTATTTCCGCTGGTATCGAGGCTTTGATTGGTGGAAAATCTTGCAAAGGTTGCACCGATTACAATCTTACTGATCCTCTTATACGAGTAAGAACTGTAATTTATATTTCCAATGCCATTAAACTGCTTGCTGTTTGTCGCATATAATGGAGCCAGTATAAACCTGAATTTGGGTGATGGCAATGTGTAATTGTGTATGAGGATCCCTGCCATGAATTTATCATAGTAGTTATAACCGATAGCAGGTGAAACAAAGATGTAATGATATTTTTCTGAATCTTTTAAACTGAAAAAAGAAGCAATTTTGATTTTCTTTCTAACAGATGGAGGCCGTTGATCTAAACGATCGTTTAATTTAGAGTGAGTTATATTATCTCCGGTTTGGTTCAGTAGGGAAAAAATTGCATCTACATTTTGTTGACTAATCTCCTGTACAAGATTTTTAAAATCTTCGGGATAGGGATGTTTGAATTTCCAACGGTTATAATATTCATGCATCAATGAATCAAACAGCGGTTTGCCCAATGTAGTTTCCAATTGCTTCATCCAAAGCGCAGTTTTGTGATAGGCGATTGCCCCATAATTTAATTCTGAGAACTTTTCAGAAGGTGTCTCAATAGGTTGATCTTTTTTTACTTTAATGAGTGAATTTAGTAAAAGGTCAAGCATCTCCTCATCTGCAGGCAGATGATTTCTCATGAACGAAGGCTTTGCTGTATCTGTTTTGTATTGCAGCAGGTACCGGTTGTCATAATAACTGTTCATGCCCTCGTCCATCCATGGGTGCAATCGTTCATTGCTTGCCAGGATTCCGTAAAACCAATTATGGCCCACTTCATGTTCAATGGTCAATTCCAGTTCAGTTCTTGTTTTTACCCCGGAGATAGAGGTTATCATCGGGTATTCCATACCGATAGAATACTTTACATCAATATCAACAGCACTTGCATGAGTATAAGGATATTCGCCAACCGCTTCATTATGAAACGAAATCGATTTTTTGATGAATGCACTGCTGTTTTTCCAGGTCGCACTATGAAATGGCAGGTAGTAGCTAAAGCAATTGATTGTTTTACCTGTTGCAGATTGCAGGCTGTCTTTTTCTACGACAAAACGTTTGTCGGCAAACCAGGCGAAATCATGAATATTATCCTGGGCGAATTCAAGTGTTTTTAATTCTGAATCTGAAGGGGAAAAGTATTTTGTAATGCTGTCTTTTGACGAATAGCTGCCCTGATCTTCGGCACCCGTGTTCTTAAGTTTTTTTCCTGGATTAGATTTCCTGAATTCATTTCCCCAAATTTCAGCAGTTCTTGAAAGCATCCATTGCTGCTCATCTTCGTTTTGTAATTCACCGGTTGCAGCAACCACATAATTTTTAGGCAAAGTGATCTGCACTCTATAGTTTCCAAACTCACTGTAAAATTCTCCCTGGTCAAGATAGGGCATTTCATGCCATCCATATTGATCGTACACAGCTGGTTTTGGATACCATTGTGTAATTTGATATGATTGATTTTGATGCCCGCCTCTTGAAACGTTATTGGGAAGTTTTACATGAAAAGCTGTCTCTATTTTTGCTGACGTGCCCGGCGCAAGTGGTTTTGGAAGAATAAGTTTGATGATGTCCTGCTGTTGAGGATGATCTTGCATTAATGCAGTTACCTTGTCCACTTTAAAATCCAGCCGGTTGATATAACCACGTTTGTCTTCATGACTAAAATAAAAATTTGTTTTTCCGTTTTCCAGGAACTGATCACTAAATGCAGTGCGGTCATTCTTATAGGCATTCGGCCAAAGGTGGAACCAGATATAATGCAGCGTATCAGGTGAATTGTTTTGGTATTGCATGCTGATATACCCGTCAAGCGTATGCGCAGTGTCATTAAGTGAAACAATGATATTGTAATCTACTTTTTGTTGAAAGTATGGAGAAGATTGAGAAAAGGTTGAAGTAGAAAATAACATAGTGAGGATAGATATCAGGAACGGAAAAGCCGAATGACACATTGAAAGCCCCCTGACCCCTGAAGGGGGAACCTCATTTTGAAACTCGTCTACCGATGGGGATGATTTCATGAAACAAATTTTACAATGAAATTAAATTTAAATATCATCAATGATAACATATTTTCCATTTACCAATACATCTACATCCTAAGTTCCCCCTTCGGGGGTCAGGGGGCTTCTTACTTCCCTTTCCCCGCAAATATTATCTGCAAACTATAAAACATGATCTTGAAATCCAGTGCCAGGGAAACATTCTCTACATATAAAAGATCAAAAGGCATTCTTTCGATCATTTGGCTGATAGAGGATGCATAGCCGAAATTGACCATGCCCCAGCTGGTCACGCCAGGCTTAACCTTAAATAAATAGTTGAACTCAGGGTGTATGGCAACGATCTGGTCGATATAAAATTTTCGTTCGGGCCTTGGGCCAACCAGGCTCATTTCCCCTTTTAAAATATTCCAGAATTGAGGGAGTTCATCCAGTCTCCATTTGCGCATCGTTTTTCCCCATGGCGTGATCCTCTTATCTTCTTCATGGCTCAGTTGCGGGCCGTTGGATTCTGCGTCCACCTGCATGGATCTGAATTTATACATCATGAATGGGCGGCCCTTATATCCAATTCTTTCCTGTGAAAAAAATATCGGGCCCTTTGAAGATAATGAAACACGGATAAGTGTGTAGATGAAAAGCGGCGATAAAATGACCAATGCCAACAATGAAACCGTTAGGTCTATTGCTCTCTTTATATTTTGTTGCCAGGAAGGAAGCAGGCCGGAATGAATGTCAATAAGTGGTACACCCATTACATTGTTTGTTTGTAATGCACCGCTGATGATATCAACAGTATCGGGTGTTATTTTAATATTCACTTCCTTATCGCTTAACAGCTGTAGTATCTTGCCTATAAGATCACGTTCATTTTTTTCGACAACAATGATCACTTCTTCAATGGCTCCCTCATCAATGATCTTTGTAAGGTTTTCGTAACCCTGGTAAAGTGTTACAGATGCAGGCAGCTGAAAGGATGCGTTTCCATTTGTATTTAAGAAACCCGTGATCTCATACCCACCATGATCTTTTGAATTGATAAACCCATTGTAAAATTCTGTTGCCTTTTTCCCTGAGCCAATCAGTAAAGCATTGAAGAATACCTTTTTTTGTTTCAATTGTTTTTTTACAATATTTAAAAAGAGCATTCGGATCAGAATAGTAACAACAAAAACAGGGATGATCAATGCATAAAATTCAGCGTAATAATCATAATTACTTTCATGTGGATTTTTTAGAATGAAAAAGAACAATAAAAAAAAGCAACCAATAAAGCTCACTACCAGCGTTTTTAAAAATTCTGCCAATCTCGACTTTTGGTAAAGAGAGTTGTATGTACCTGTAAGAAAATAAAGCATGATCCATCCTGTTGTATACAGGAGAAGACCTAGGTAGAAGCCTGGCGGCAAAACAAAATCGTAATGGTAGATTTTTGTCCTCAGGTAATAAAAAAAAAGCCAGGTGAATATGCACGAGATCGTATCCGCAAAGATGTACCAACTAATATGTATGCGGGGTTGCTTCATGAGAACGTTTAAACGTTTAACGTTTAAGGTTTAACGTTTATTAACCTTGAAGAGCTCATATTAATTTTGAAGTCTAACCAACGTTAAACATTAAACGTTAAACGATAGAATTAATGCTGCTTGTCACTGATCTTCTCCAAAATTTGGTGCGCTACTTCCATAGCCCTGAATCCGTCGAGTACTGTAACTGCTGTTTCTGTATTGTTGATGATCGCATCTTTAAATGCTTCCAGTTCCATTTTAATTGCATTCGTATCAGCAATGGCGGGACTTGCGATGGCGATTGTTTTTTTACCATTGTTTGTTTCAATATCAAACGTAAAAACGTTTTTATCACCAGGCGCATTCAGCCGGATGATCTCGGTTTTTTTATCTAAAAAATCGATGCCGATGTAAGCATCTTTCTGAAACAGCCTGATCTTTCTCATTTTCTTCATCGAGATGCGGCTGCTTGTTAAATTGGCAACACAACCGTTATCGAATTCAATACGAACGTTTGCAATATCTGGTGTATCGCTCATCACAGCAACGCCATTGGCAGAAATATGACTGACATTGCTTTTTACAAGGTTCAGGATAATATCAATATCATGTATCATCAGATCGAGGATCACGCTAACATCAGTACCACGGGGATTGAATTGAGCAAGCCTGTGTACTTCGATGAACATCGGTTGCAACTGGTATTCCTTTGTTGCTAAAAATGCAGGATTAAAACGTTCAACATGTCCCACCTGGAATTTTACATTGGATTCTTTTGCCAGCTTTAGAAGCGTTCTTGCTTCATCCATGGTATTGGCAAGTGGTTTTTCTACGAACACATGTTTGCCCTTGCGTAAGGCAGCATCACATAAATTATAATGATGAATGGTTGGGGCCACAATATCCACGGCATCACAGGCATCCATAAGCGCTGTGGCATCTGTGAATCTTTGAAGTTTGTATTTTTCTTCAACCACTTTTGCATTGTGGTCGTCAGGGTCAAAAAAACCAACAAGTTCCACACCCGGTATTTCAAGCCAGTTATTCAGGTGGAATTTACCCAGGTGGCCCGTTCCAAATACAGCAATTTTAAGCATTAGAAGAATTTTTTTTGCCACTAGGGCACGAAGTATCAAAGGTCCACTAAGTGCATTTCTTTGTGCCACTTCGCGTCTTTGCGCCTTTGTGGCGTTCATTTTCATTTGCCGCTAAGCCACGAAGACTCTAAGAATCACTAAGTTTATTTCTTTGTGCTCCTTCCTGTCTTTGCGCCTTTGTGGCTTTCCATTTTTTCGCCACTAAGACCCGAAGGCTCAAAGAATCACTAAGCATATTTCTTTGTGCTCCTTCCTGTCTTTGTGCCTTTGTGGCAAATATTTTACTCATTCTCTTCAGTCGTTTCTTCCCAGAACCCCATGCGGCCGAACTTTTCAATTCGCTGATCGATTCTTTCCTGTGCTGTAAGTGACTGTAATTGTTTGATGGTTGGAATTAGATAATTTTTCACAATAGCTGCAGCTTCATCATAGTCCCAATGTGCGCCACCCAGTGGTTCGGGGATCACGTCATCAACAAGCCCAAACTTCAACATATCGGTGCCGGTTAAGCGAAGTTGCTCTGCGGCGGTTTCTTTTTTATCCCAGCTTCTCCACAGGATACTGCTGCAACTTTCGGGAGAGATGACCGTGTACCAGGTATTTTCCATCATTACAACCCTGTCGCCCACACCAATACCCAGTGCGCCTCCGCTGGCGCCTTCGCCGATGATAACGCAGATAACAGGCACCTTCAGGCTGATCATCTCATATATATTACGGGCAATGGCCTCGCCTTGTCCACGTTCTTCCGCTTCCAGGCCCGGATAAGCGCCGGGGGTATCGATCAATGTAATAACGGGTTTATTGAATTTCTCCGCAAGCTTCATAAACCTGAGTGCTTTGCGGTATCCTTCGGGGTTGGCCATCCCGAAATTTCGGAGCTGCCGTGTTTTTGTATTGTTTCCTTTTTGTTGACCGATGATCATTACTGTTTGATCGCCTAATTGTGCAAAACCACCCACCATCGCTTTATCATCTTTCACATTTCGGTCCCCGTGCATCTCGATGAAATTTGTACACATTTTTTCGATATACTTCAATGTATAGGGCCTGTCGGGGTGGCGGCTAAGCTGAACCCGGTGCCAGGGTGTAAGTGTATCTGTAATATTTTTTTTTGTTTCGACGATCTTTTGTTCCAATGCTGCAATGGCAGCAGACATGTCCGTTTTGGATTTTTCCTGGGTATTCTTCAGTTGTTCAACCTGGTCATAAAGATCCTTGACCGGTTTTTCGAAGTCCAGGAATTGGCGGTTTTTTAGCTGCGGCATGTTGGTTTTATATTACAGTTATTTTTATGATAACCCTAAGTTAGTTTGTAAAAATAGTTGTTGTATCTTTTTTATAAAAGTTTTGTTTTAAAAAAATAA
>JBDSBG010000199.1:0-36027 GCA_039921685.1 Ferruginibacter sp. | reverse complement strand
ATTCCTGATACAGATAAAGACGGAGTAAATGATGAGGAAGATAAGTGCCCAACCGTTCCGGGTACAGCAAAATACTTTGGTTGCCCTGTACCAGATACAGACGGTGACGGTGTAAATGATGAAGAAGACAAATGTCCTACACGTCCGGGTCCGGTAAGTAACCAGGGATGTCCAGTAATTGCAAAAGAGATTATTCAAAAGATCAATTTTGCAGCGAAGAATATATTCTTCTCTACTGGAAGCTCTAAACTGTTACCTAAGTCATTCAAGTCTCTGAATAGTGTAGCTGCATTACTGGCTTCCGACAAGAGTTTGATGATTACCATTGATGGTCATACCGACAATACCGGTGATGCCACAAAGAATCAGAAATTATCTGAAGACCGTGCTGCTTCGGTGAAACAATACCTGGTGAGCAAAGGACTTGAAGAAGGAAGAGCTTCGGTTAACGGTTATGGAGATACGAAACCAATTGCTGAAAATAAAACAGTGGCTGGTCGTGCTAAGAACCGCAGAACAGAAATGACAGTTCGTAACTTTTAAACCTAAGCAGGATTAAAATAAAATAAAAAACCGTTTCCCTGGAAACGGTTTTTTTATTTTAAGCCATGTCCCATGTCGCTGCTGGGTACTGCGTTTCCCAGTGATGTTGGAATGAACCGAAAACCATCGCTACGAATAGTTCACCTGTTCCTCCTCAGAGCCTAACTGTTAGGAGGATTGATTTTACCAGGCAAATGTGAGAGGTACATGGATGACGCAGACTAACGGATGACAACGGATTTGTTTTTTATTCAAAAAGATTACAGACCATTCATTGAATTATTATAAATGACATGTTCGGCATACTGCATTTAATAAGTTTATGATTAGCCTTATCCGCATTTTTGAGTTTAATCCGTTTCATGCGTGTACTTATCATTGTAGTTAATCAATTGGTTTTAAGAGTAGAAATCTTCCGAACAGTTACGATCCGCACTCCGATTAAAAAACTGCGCTTTCCCGCTGCGTTGTAAAAGCGTCCACCTGCGGCATTAAGATCATTTCCGAGGCTGTATTTTTGATTCAGCAGGTTGTCCATATCCCCATAGATCTCCAGGCTACATTTTTTAAGCAGCACGGGATGTGATAATGATATTTGTAAGAGATTATAAGGATGCGCATAAATACTGTTGGCATCGTTGAGTGGGACTGAGGAGGTATAATTGTGACGGATGAAAAGCCGCGTGCCCATTGCAGTTTCAACGGTAAGACTGTTTACGATAGTGCATACAGGCACTCCCGTTAGTTTGTTACCGGAATAATCCATGTTTACAAGGCGGTAGTTCCTGAAAATAAAATTGTTGAGGGTGATGCTATTGCTTAGTTGGAGTTTATCTATAAATCTTTTACGCTGCGAGGGTTGAAGAAACAGATAAGATGACTGGAGCTCCAGGCCTTTTTGATTGGTACCCCCGGCATTCACAAAAAATTCCTGGCCTGCAACATTCTCCTGTCGCACTATCGCGTTTTTTAACTGGTAGTGATACACGGAGAGGTCGATCCAAAGTTTGTTACCGATAGCAAAATACCTTAATCCAAGTTCCATATTTATACCTGTCTCTGCCCGAAGTTCGGGGTATATATTATTATCTGACGGCCTGATCTCTGCAGTTGTGGGGGAAGAATAACCCCGGCTACCTGAAACCCGGAAACTTATCTTTTTCAGCGGGGAATAACTTACTGCTAAACGTGGCATCCATTCAGGCTTAAAATCACTTTGGAGCCTTGTTGAATCCCTAAACCGGTAGCCATAATAATTAATACTCAACCCGGCTTCCACCAATAATTTTTTATTGAGATCAAGTTGAATGCGGTTAAACGCAAAATGCTGGCTGCTTATAATATTGCCTGATGCGGTGAGTATCCCCCTGAGGCCCCCGTTATTTTCATAATTCCCAATCATGGATCTTGTCTCTTGCCATTCTGCACCCAGGACATAAGTCAGGTTGGAGTTACCCGTTGCCGTTAGACTTCTTGAAAAGCTGAAAAAAGACCTGGCCCCATATGTTTTCTCCGTTCTTGTTTCATAGTTAGTAATGAATGGGTTTTTGAAATTGACAAATGATATGAATAGGGCTGTCGTGTTTTCGATGTACTTGTTAATAACGAGATTGTGAGTGATACCGCCGAAAAGCATTTTATTATAAACGGCAGCTTTTTGTACAACTGCACCCGGTACAGCCGAGGTGGCTGGCCTTGCCTGCGTTGGATCTGCTTCTAATTGGGAGAGAGTTAGACCACCTGCTGTCTGGTAGAAAACATCACTGTAAAATGCAAATATTTTTAATCTCTTATTTTTGGAATAGGCCCAGTCATCGGCTAGTTGCAGGTAAAGGCGATGAAACTTACTGTGATCCCGGTAACCATCGGCTTGCTGAAAACTTTCCCCAAAATTCAAAAAGTGTTTACCTGTTTTTTTCGCAACCGCAAAATGTTGTTTCAGAAATCCATAAGAACCACCAACAAGCTCTGCTACCGCTCCTTCCTTTTTCCCAATGGTATTGATACAAACAACGCCTCCTGAATTTGCACCAAACAAACTGCCATCAGGTCCTTTAAATACCTCTATTCGCTGAACGGCATTCATAGCTACGACGTTCAGGTAAGTATTTCCCCCTGCATCTGTAAGTGGATACTCATTTAGGTAAACCTTTACGTTTCTCACACCGAATGGGGAGCGTAGCAAACTACCTCTTATGGATAGCCGATAACTGCCGGGTGAACGTTCTTCCATGCGTATGCCCGGCACAGCATTCATCGCTGGCACTAAGGATACAACTGCCTGCCGTTGCAGCTGCACACTGTCGATGATTGCCGCAGCAGTTGTGCTGCGCAACAGGTATTGTTTTACAACGGAAGTATTGATCCTTACTTCATTGATCATGAGTGTATCCTGAGCCAGGACAACAACCGGCAAGAGTGCTGAAATAAAAAATGTTGCGACGTAATTTATTTTCCTCATTTACGCTCACGGTTTATTTGATGTCGAAATGGCCCGTGTTGAAGTTAAGCACACGTATTCTGCCCGCCGCCAATACAGTTCCTGCCAAAAAAAACAAAATTATAAATTATGCATCTTATCTCCGCAAAAAATCAAAAGGCAGAGCGCCGCAACAAACTTTTGTAGTTTGATTGGGTTGTTTGTAAAAAATAAGAAGAATACACAAATAGAAAAAGGGCTCACCCAAAAGTGTGCCCCTTACCATAAAAACGAAAAATAAAGAAGTTGACTGCTGGCAAAAGTTAAATTTTAGCCACGAAGAGCATTAAATTAGTATGATGCTCCGACTTTTAATCCATTGGGCCTGTCAATGGCAATAAAATGCGCATTTGCGGACGCTTTTTCCACATCGTTCACAGTAATCTTAACCGTTACATCTGCCTCGTTCGTAGTTCCAAGCCAGGCAGCAGGTGGGAATACTGTAAGGAAGGCGCTGTCGCTGCCCGTTACCGTTACTGTCTTTGACCAGGTTAAAGCAGTTGCATTTTCTGTATACACAAGGGTATCTGCGATCGCCTGTATACTGTAATCGGCGGCATTCGTTGTAGTGAAGTCATACCTGATCGTTTTTATACCTGTATCAGTGTTACTGTCACTCTTGCTACATCCTGCAGCAACCAGGACGGCGGCGATCATTACAAAAAGAGAATATTTTTTCATATTGGGTGTTTTTTGAGGTTAACAATTACTATGCTTATACCACAATAGTACCAGAAATCCGGCCAGAAGGCATCTTCAAAACGCCCTTGACATAGAACCAATATTGTCTTGATGAAAAACGTGAACTGTGATCAGATTTTGGATTTTTAACAGGACTAAAGATAAAATTTCAAACCCGTTGAGGAACTAACTCCTGGAGTTTCGATGCCGACCAGGCACAACATTCCAGCCATAATCCACGGGCAAATAAATGAACGGGTACCTATTATTCTGGTTTTTCAATTTTTTGAAGAACAAATAACGTAAATGAATACCTGCTGTAATCTTTTATAAATTTAAAATCCCCTGTAAGGATCTCAATAGTTAAACTGAACATAGTCCGGACCGCCTACAGTGCCAGCGTCGGGTTATGGCAATTTGTGTATAAATTTCTTTAAATATTTGACCGTTTTGCTTTGGCTATCATTTAAGACCGACCTGACCGTACCCTGTGTTACAATTTTCCCACCCTCGTCGCCTGCCCCCGGGCCAATATCAATAATCCAATCAGCCTTTGCTATTACATGCATATCATGTTCTACAAGTATCACAGTGTTGCCAGCGTCCACCAACCGGTTTAACTGTATCATCAGTTTTTCTACGTCGGCTGGATGAAGGCCGGTTGTTGGTTCGTCCAGGACGTACAAAGTATTCCCGTATCCCGCCCGTTGCAATTCTGTAGCGAGTTTTATTCTTTGCGCTTCACCGCCCGATAATTCGGTGGCAGGCTGGCCCAGTCGTAAGTAACCCAATCCAACTTCCTCAAGTACATCGAGCGATCGTTTAACAACAGCATCATCTTCAAAAAAGACAGCAGCTTCCCGCACAGTCATCGCAAGTACTTCGGCAATATTCCGGCCTTTGTACTTTATTTCGAGCGTTTCATAATTATAACGTGAGCCATGGCATACCGGGCAGGGTGCATACACACTAGGTAAGAACAATAATTCTATCATAACAAAACCTTCACCCTGGCAATTATCACAGCGGCCCTTACTAACGTTGAAGGAAAAACGCCCTGCATCGTAGTGCCTGGCCTTTGCCATTTTAGTGGCCGCAAATAATTTACGCACATGATCAAACAGGCCGGTATAAGTAGCGAGATTAGATCTGGGCGTGCGGCCAATTGGCTTTTGATCAACCTGTACCAGCCGCTTTATAAACTGCATTCCTGATTTTATTTTGCCGTCTAATGTCACAGGCTCCGGATCGGCAAGTGGATCTAAAACTTCTTCTTGTTCCTGTTTATGTCCCAGGGCATCAGCAACAAGCTGAACAAGAACCTGGCTGATCAGTGTTGACTTTCCGGAGCCGGAGATCCCTGTAACCACCGTAAGCACAGCAATTGGAAAGTCCACACTCATACTTTCAATATTATTCCTGGTTATATCAGTGAGACTGAGAAACTGTTTCGCCGTCCGGGATTGAGCAGGCAATGACTCCCCGCTGGCAAATAGATAGTCCTTCGTTTTCGATGCGGCAATACTGCGAAGCCCTTGTGTGGGCCCGCTGTACACTATATATCCACCAGCTTCCCCGGCGCCCGGGCCTACATCTACGATCCAATCTGCATGTTTAATAACATCCAGTTCATGTTCGACAACAAATACAGAATTGCCTGCAGCTTTCAAACCATCAAAGGCCGATAGCAGCGCCTCTGTATCGGCAGGGTGCAGCCCGGCAGAGGGTTCATCGAGTACATATACTACCCCAAACAGGTTTGAACATACCTGGGTGGCTAGACGCAAACGTTGAAGTTCACCCGGCGAAAGTGTTGGGGTTGTTCGTTCCACAGATAAATATCCGAGCCCGAGGTCAAGCATTACCTGTAACCTCAGCAGCAGGTCGGAAGCAATCCTTTTTATGACTATTTGTTTTTCAGGGTGCTCAGCATTTTCTTTCTCTGTTTTATTTGCAGAGGGGCTATTATAGGGTGTGATGATTTCTGCCAACTTCGCCAGCGGTAAGGAACCCAAATCAGCAATATCATAGCCCGCAAATTTCACGGATAAAGCAGCTTTTTTTAATTTTTTACCAAGGCAAACCGGACAGACAGCCCCCAACATATATCGTGCTACCCTCTTCTTCATCAACGGGCTGGGTGAATGCGAAAAAGTTTGTAAAACATACTTACGGACACCCGTAAACGTACCCATATAGCTCGGCTTTATTTTGCGTTTTATTGCATCCTTTACTTCTTTGGAATTCCAGCCTGAAAATACAGGTACCACCGGTTGTTCTTCCGTAAATAATATCCAGTCACGCTGTTTCCTGGGCAGGTCACGCCAGGGTTTGTCGATATCATAACCGAGAGTTATTAAGATTTCTCTTAGGTTTTGGCCATGCCATGCAGCAGGCCATGCAGCAATAGCACGTTCCCGTATGGATAAAGAATCATCAGGTACCATCGACTGTTCGGTTACTTCATAAACTCGTCCAAGGCCGTGGCATTCAGTGCATGCACCTTCGGGAGTATTGGGAGAAAAACCTTCCGCATAAATTACAGGTTGAGCTTTGGGATAATCACCGGCACGCGAAAACAGCATGCGTATCAGGTTGGATAAAGTAGTAACGCTTCCTACGGATGAACGGGTAGAAACAGCTCCCCGTTGTTGTTGTAAGGCAACCGCAGGAGGCAGCCCGACGATACTATCTACTTCGGGTACCTGCATTTGATTGAATAGTCGCCGGGCATAAGGAGAAACAGATTCAAGATAACGCCGTTGTGCTTCCGCATACAGTGTTCCGAATGCTAAAGATGATTTGCCAGAGCCCGATACACCTGTAAAGACAACCAATGAATCTCTCGGAATTTGCAGGCTTACATTCTTCAGGTTGTGCTGACGGCCACCCCTGATGTTGATAAAACCGCTACCTTTTTTCTCAAACACAACTGGTTCTTCATGTGTTCTTTTTGTCATGGCTTTGGAAATTCAAAGACCATGCCTCATAGAAAGGCTCGTCTTTGGGAGATAAGTTCTTCGAAAAATTTTAGTTGGAAACAGCCTCCAGGAAAGGGGCCGACTTAGCAGGCGTATTGCGCAACTCATTCTCGAGCTTTATATCATCAGCAAATAACTTTTGGGCATAGTTGAAGCATGCACTGTTTATTTGCTGCATATCAATATGTGCAGAGATATTGATAAGATCAGACCGGTCGAGCGTAATTTGATTGATGGAGTAACTCAAATGTTCAACTTCACTGTCAGGCGTAGTCGAACGCAGGGCGAAGCCACTAATCGTCATATCGGTTATATGCTCGTTATTGCTAACTATATGTAAAATAAAAGTAAATGGTCGGGTTGTTTTCATTGCAAGGTTTTATCCAATGGACATGCCAGCTATTCGTAAAATTTAACTGGTACCCCATATTTTATTTTTGGATATGGGATTAAATTCTGCAGGGCTTTTAAAAAAATCGTCTTCATCTGTGTCGTTCTGGGCAGCGTCGGTTTGAAAAACCACATTGCCCTTTATTGAACTTCAAATTCATTTTCTTGCTTGCAGCATTTTACCACAATCAACATTCTTTCGGTATTGGCAAGGCTGCACATTTGGGCACGCTTGTTTTATTTGCCTTCAGCTTATTTATTATCGTCACTAGCTCATTGATCAAGTCACTGTGCATTCCTCTCACATTAACCCCGGGCTCCCATTTGCCATCAGCACCGGGTATCATTTCAAATTGCCTTGTCCCTTCCGATTCATTAACGAGGGTGATTAAATAAATCCCCGTGGGTACCAGCCCACCCAGTCCTTCCACAAGTTCAGCCGTTATAGCAACATTAAAGATTGTATCGTTATACCGGAATGCTCTCACGATAAATGATCCGGGAAATTCAATGTTCTTTTTAGCGCCGCCTTCTTCATTAATTCTTACTTCGTCGAAAGCATATAGGTCTTTAATGATCCTGCACAATTTTACCGTAACGCCTGGACACATGACATCAAGGTTTGATACCATTTCAACCCTGTCTTTGTGGAATTTGAAATTCTTTGTCCCTCGACGCTTGCTGATGAATGTTCCAACACAACCCCCCGTTGGTTTGCCGGTAATGGGGTTTAATTCTTTACAGAGCAGCACCCTATATTCACAATCCATGGTATTAAATGACCTTGTAAAAAAAACCGGTGGGGATAACGTTATGCCTGTTGCCATTATGGGATAAAATTAAGGTCCTTTTACTTCGAAACCTAAAAAATTTAGTATTGTCGAGTTGAGGAAGATGCGGCCCTGCCATCTGTATTTGAGGCCATTAGGTAGATCGGGGTTCGATTTTGCCTATTGGTACAACGATAAACGGGATAAAAAGAAACACGCTTACCTTGTGTTTTTAATTTTTATCCTCATTCGTCATTTTATGAAAACATAGCCTTATTATTGCTAAATAATTTAGTTTATGATGGATATCGATTTTTTTGATAATGATGTTGATGCTGGCTTTCCGTCACCTGCCGCGGATTATTTATGCAAGCGGATTAACCTGAATGATATTATAATCAAACATCCCCTGTCAACTTTTGTTGTCGGTTGTAAAGGTTCATCGATGGTTGATGCCTACATCCCTCCAAAAGCAAAGTTGGTGGTGGACCGCAGCATTACGGCAACAAATGGCAAAATCGTGTTGGCGGCTGTCAATGGTGAGTTTACCGTAAAATATTTTTCAAAAAAGGACGGCCGTGTGCAATTGATTCCCGCTAACCCTGCATATAAAATTATTGACGTCACAGAAGAAATGGAACTCCTGATCTGGGGCGTTGTCATTCATATTCTCATAAATCCTGATGATCTATAATGTTTGCCTTAGTAGACTGTAACAATTTTTACCCGTCCTGCGAGCGACTTTTCAGGCCGGAGTTGCGTAACCGTCCGCTGGTGGTACTTTCCAATAATGACGGCTGCGTGATAGCCCGCAGCGACGAGGCCAAAATGCTTGGAATCGTAATGGGCACACCGGCTTACATGAACAATGCGCACTTTAAAAAAAATAAGGTGGTGGTTTTTTCCAGTAACTATACCCTGTACGGTGACATGAGCGACCGGGTTATGAAAACACTTTCTTCTTTTGTACCACGCCTGGAAATTTATAGCATAGACGAAGCCTTTCTAGATATGGGGGATATGGTTTACGCCGACCTGGGCGACCTGGGTCTTCGGATACGCCATTCCGTTATGCAGGACATCGGTATTCCAGTTACCGTGGGAATTGCAGCAACCAAAACACTTGCAAAAATGGCAAACCGTCATGCCAAAAAAGCCCACAGGTCCGCCGGTGTGTTTTATGCTGCCAATGCCCACCTGCTGGATGAGATGCTACGGGCAACCAAAGTGGAAGATATTTGGGGCATCGGCAAGCAATATGGTACGCTGCTCCGGTCAAAAGGTTTTGATACGGCTTTTGATGTGTTAAAAGTTCCCGAAGAATGGATGCGGACCAATCTAACGGTAGTGGGTCAACGCCTTTGGAATGAATTGAAGGGGATACCCGCCATTGAATCCGAATATGAACAGCCTGGTAAAAAAAATATTTGTACGAGCAGGAGTTTTGGGAAATTAACGGCCGATCGAACCATCATCGAAGAGGCCCTGGCCAACCACGCAGCAGGCTGTGCCGAAAAACTCCGGCGGCAACAATCGGTTTGCAGTTCCATTCATGTTTTTTTAAAAACAAATGTTCACAGGGTGGAGCACAGGCAATATATGCCTTCGATTACGCTTCAGTGTGAAAATGCCACGAACTATACCGGCGAGATCATAGCCTATGCGTTGAAAGCACTTGATATAATTTACCGGCAGGGTTTTCTTTTTATGAAATGTGGTGTCATCGTGTCGGGCCTGGCAGCAGATAATGTGCTGCAGAAAAACCTGTTCGACCACAAAGACCGTTCACAGGGGAAGAAAGCATTGGCCGCCCTGGATAAAATTAATAAATCGATGGGAGAAGGTACTGTTCGCATGGCTGTTCAGCGCTTCGAAAAGCGTTATGCTTTACGGGCCGATCATCTTTCCAACCGGTACACAACCCATATTGATGAAATACTAAATGTGCAGTTATGAATCTCCTGCAACCATTTGAATTGCTGAAACCCGTTCATGTAGAACGTTTGATAAAACTTGAAAAATATTTTTTGGTTTCACAGTCTTATGATCGGCTCCCATCAATACCCGGGTTAGAAAGAAAAAATATTTTGCTTACAGACTACAGCGATCCCGGGCTTGCCAAATTACATTTGAATGCGGTGAAAAATGACGCATATGCAAGCATTATAAAGTTAAAACGGGAAGAACATCTTTCAAAATTGAATGAGATGTTGGGTGGGGACAAGTACCGTTTATTCTGGAACATTGTAAAGGATCGGGGTAAACTAAATGCACTTGTTAGAAATCACTACAAAGACAAGATAAGAAAATTTGTGGAGCAACATACGAACTGGCCCTATA
This sequence comes from Ferruginibacter sp., assembly GCA_039921685.1. GTDB lineage: Bacteria > Bacteroidota > Bacteroidia > Chitinophagales > Chitinophagaceae > Ferruginibacter. The sequence continues at coordinate 25,843 of JBDSBG010000199.1, read as the reverse complement.
GCACGGGCGAACCCCTTCATACTACCGTCCAGGTTATTTTTGGCGAGATTTTTATTAACTTGAAATGGCGGACAAAGAGATTGCCCGTAAAATTCATTGATATAGAAAATGCTGCCTGATGTGTTATGATATTTCATTTACTGCGGATGTGAAAGAACTCGCTGATTATTTCCCGGAGATGATCCTGGACAGCCAGTTGAATATTGATTTTGGAAATATCGATCATATACAGGGTGTGAGCCTGTTCCCCGATCACCCGATCATTTATTTTGATCGTGAAAATAGAAAAGTTAGTTGCCGGCCTATGTCGTGGTCATGCATACCAGAGAGCAGTAAGACGATGCCTTCGATGGTTACCCGGAACGGGAGATTAAATATCCGGTCAGAACGAATACTGAACGAACCCGATAGCTATTGGCACAAAATTCGACATGCCCGTTGCCTGATACCTGTTACAGGTATATACGAGCACCAGCATGTTGCCAGCATAAATAAAATTGTGCCTTATATTATTAAACCAAAAGACCAGCATATTTTCTTTCTACCGGGATTGTATACACGCAGTAACCTGCTGAACGGTCAAACCGGCATAAAGCAACCATTTTGGAGCTTCGGGATGATCACTACAAGGGCCAATGAAATTATGAAAACGATCCACAATGCAAAACCGGCTGATCCACGGATGCCACTTTTCCTGCCAATCGATTTATCAAAGGAGTTCCTGCAGGATGAATTAGCGGACATGGATTATCGCCGGATACTGGAATATTCTATGCCACCGCAAAGCCTCGACTATAAAACAGTATTTACGATCCGGGGTTCAAAGCTAAGACCCGATGGAAAGTCCCGGGATGAATTGTACGAGTGGAATATTCCACCGGAGTTGTTTTGAATGATTTTCAGATGTTTTTCGAAAAGCAGGGAAGGAAGCTGACCCGCACTTTACACGTAAAAAAAAGGGGATGTTGGGCCCCTTTTGTTAAAAGGGCTGGCTTTGTCACCCTTAAGAACTACTGCCTTAAGAATGAAAAAAGAGACTTCTTTTTAACCACTACTTTCCGGATGAAAAATTTCACTAAAAACAAACCGGCTATGAATCCGCCAATATGCGCCGCATAGGCAATGCCGCTTGCCTCTTCGCCGCCCAGGTATCCGGCACCGTTAGCAAGCTGGAGCAATATCCATCCACCCAGTACAATAAACGCCGGAAGGGGTAAAAAGAAAAAGCCAAGGAAGACGGTAATCCTTCGGGTTGGGTAAAGCAACAGGTAACCGCCCATCACCCCGGATATAGCACCCGAGGCGCCGAGGCTTGGTATTAAGTGATTTTCGCCAAAGAGGTAATCGGTAAAAACATGGGTAAGTGAGGCTAATACTCCACAAAGAAGATAAAAGAGAAGAAACCGGGAATGGCCCATCCTGTCTTCGAGATTGTCACCAAAAATCCAGAGGTAAAGCATGTTCCCTCCCAGGTGGGCAAAGCCACCATGCATAAAAAGGGACACGATCAGCGTTAAGTAAACTGAGAATGCTGTTACTCCAAGACCCGGGATGGTAACGCTGCCACCTGTTACGGGATCACGCATGGACACCGCTGTAGTAACGATATCATGGCCGCTTATTATTTCAGCAGGAACTGTTGCATAACTATAGGTAAAATCGAGGTTCTGCCCCATTTGCTGGTAATAAACGAAAACGAAAATATTCAGTAAGATAATTATCCAGGTAATATAGGGGGTAGTCTTACGGTCACTGTTGTCATCTGAGATCGGGAGCATCTTTTTTCCCGGTAAAAAACAAAAACTGCGCCGTGAAAACGTACCACTAACTTAACTAAGCGCTGTTCACTTTTAATACCCTGCGCCCGGGAACGGCAGTTGGAAAGCCTGGAAAACAATTTCTTGTTTTAAAAGTTATATAAACCAGGGTAATGTAGAAGGAGGTTTGATGAAGCGTTTAAACAGGAAGTACGAATTATTCACAGCGAGTCATCAGGTGAACGGCGCATGATATTTAAGGTAACGATAACGACTAACCGGTATTAATGCCGGCCTCCTTGTCCTTACCAGCGGCGGACATGGCAGCAGGCGAAGCAAAGATAGTTAAACATGAAGGAGAGAAGATGGCTTTATAAAAGGATGAGAAAGGGCAGGTGCATGCTGTCAGTTCAGCGTGCACCCATATAAAATGCAGCATTTCCTGGAACAGTGCGGAAAAGTCCTGGGATTGCCCATGTCATGGATCAAGATTTTCTATAGATGGAGAAGTTTTAACGGCTCCTGCAACGGTGGCACTGGAAAAAATTAATATTTCTGATGGTCAGCCTTAAAATCAAACAGGTCATCAACGGTGCAAAGTCGAGACAATTTTGTTTATCATGCTAGTCTGAAACTAGCTGTAATGGATAATTGTTCGCAGGTATTTTTAGTTGATATCGTTAATAATATTTTCTATCCCGAGGCAGAGTTCTTCAAATTTTGCGGGCTTATGAAAAAAGAATTTCACCCCGAGTGCTTCGCATCTGTCTTTGTCTGATGGTTCAATGGACGTCGTCATCACTACGACCGGAATATTTATCGCATTCTTTTTTTCGTGTAAGATTTTTAGAAAGTCTAACCCTCCCATTAATGGCATGTTCAGATCCAAAAAGATCATTTCGTATTGCAGGGGCCTGTTCAGGTGATTGATTGCGTCTAATCCGTTGTTTACAACCTTGCACTGCAAGCGGAGTTCAACGCTGTTAAGTGCTGCCATGAACAAACCCTGGTCGCCCTCGTCATCTTCAATTAATAAAATTCTTTTAAGGCTGGCAGCAGGTGCGGTTTGTTTAGAAAGTTGCGAAGGAAATGTTTTCATAGGATCAGGTTTTGGCGGCGGGTGTTTAAAGGGGTTTATTTATCTATCAGGCTGTAAACGGAATTGAGCAGAATAAATTGCATGAAGATTTTTCTTTACTTACTGCACGAAAAATAGTAGTGGAAGAATACACCGGTAACTTTTAATGAAACTTGGCGAAAATTTGGTTGGCTGTTACACGCTTGGCTCGCCTTAGAATAGCATGTGCAATTGAAGCGGATAATGAGAACGGTGCTTTGGCTGCTATTTACTTTAAGTTATGTAAATAGTCAAGGTAAACATTTCCCCGGCTTTCAGCAAAAATGTCAAGCAATAACATAAAACCTGCCTGGATAAAAAGTCCAAGTCCCGCACCTCGCCACACCGTTCGTGGTTGAAAGTAAAAAAACATGATCAGGCCTGCTATGATCAAAGCAATTTCAATCCATTTATACAATGCAAAGTTTTTCATTACCACATTCATCCGCGGAATTTCTTGGGTTTGAATTTTTGCAGTGTCTTTTTGTATTAGTTCGCCAACGCGTGCAATGTCTTTCGGACTTCTAACGTAAACTGAAATACCTACAGTTAATTGTATAACCCCAATCGCAATCAGGGAGTAGGCCATGCCGTTAAAAAATGGTTGTCTTGTTTTTATCAAACAATAAGATGAAAAAATAATTGCTGCAAGGCCGACGATAATAAAAAGCAAGCTCTCGTTTTTTTCTGCATTGAAATATTTTGTGACTTGCTCCATACCTATTTTTCTTTTAGTTAAACTTAAAGTATCAATGTTTACGTCAGAAAGAAGGAGATCAAAGTTAGCTGTCAGTTCTTATAAATAATCGGTAACAATCGTATTTCTTAAAATGTCTCGTCCCGTGTTGTTCAGCCTGTCAATAATTTTTTGTTGTCTTTTATAAATTGCGCAAAGGTTATTGCGGGCCTGTTTATTATTTCCTGTACACAGCTCGTAACAGCAGGCTCTTTTTGAAACCGGGGAAAATAATGAAGCATGATCATCACCAGGATAAGCGCAGTTGGTATTTTTTCTTTCCTTTTTGTAAGGAAAAAGCTAACAAGGTTTGGGGATTTAAATTGAATCTCGACACCAAGGATGTTACTTAACTTTAATGCCATTTCACCGAAGCTGAGCTTTTCTTCAGAGGTCAATTCGTATGATTTATTTTGATGTTGGGATATGTTTGCGAGGATTTTTGCAGAAACAGCCCCAATGTCACGAACATCGACAAGTGTGAATTTTGCATTAGCAGCCGGCAGGTAGATTCTCCTGTTTTTCAGCAGGTCATTGCGCAGGGTTGTAGTAAAGTTTTGCATAAAATATGCGGGCCGCAAAAATGTGTATGCTATTTTGCCGTCGACAATAAGTTTTTCAATTTTATGGTGTGGGATTATTTTACTTTTCTCAACTCCCTGTACTGATAGGAAAACAATATGCCTCACAGCTTTGTTTTTGCAGGATTCAATCAATGGCTTAAAGTATTTTTCTACATCCGATATTTGTGGTGGCCGTAATAAAAAAAGGATATCACAGCCATTCAATGCCGTATCATGAGTTTTGAAATCTGTAAAATCAAACGCAATGAGGCTGATCTGGAAATTTGAAAGTTTACCCTTGTCCAGGCTCATATCCCTTACTCCAGCAAAAAGATCAAGTTGATGGTCAATCAGCTGCAATGCTCGTATAACTTCCATTCCTATATTTCCTGTAGCACCGGTAATGAGAACTTTTGTCATTTGTTGGATGTTTATTCACCTGCGTCACAATCTGAGCTGAAAGCTCCTGGCATTTTTGTAGTTGGTAACTCTGGAAATTATCCATTGTCAGCCTGGCTTTCTATTCTTCTGTTTCAACAATAAAACAGAAGTTCCCAAAGCCATGGACAATGAGCTGCATAGCCAAAGCCAGTAGCCAGCTTTATACTCTATGATCTTATTATGATGTCCTGCTTCGTTATCAATAATATTATCAAACATTAAAAATGAAAGGGAAAGAGTTGTGGAGAAAATGCTTAAAATCATAGAGCGCTTTAATTTTTTCTTAAGCAACCACCAGGATGCAAATAACAGTGGGTTTGCTATCCAGGCAATACCGGCCAGGCTGGAAAACAAAGCTGCCCATCCTAATAGCATAACCATTATAGAGTCAGCACATGAAGATGTTGTACAATAACATTTTTGTGTCAATGAGTATAGAAAGAGCAAGACGCTAAAAACTAAAAGATAGTTTTTAAACTTTTTATCATCGCTCATGAACTAAGATATGTAATAAATGATTGAATGCGGATTGACTAGCACAAATCCCGAGGCCAGGAACAAGTGGTCAATAAACATTACAAACATAAAGATAAAAAAATTAAACCCACGAGAGACGGCCTTGTGATCCAATTTCTATTTTTCCTGCATTTGAGCGTGAAAGAATTTTATTACTGCTAAATTCATTCCTGAAGTTGTCCAATGTCCAACATCTTCATAGGTTTTGAAGCTTGCGTTGATGTTATGTTTCAAATAAATTTTTTGACATTCCAAATACCTTTGCTGGACGTTGTTCCCAATATTCTCATTGATTATCTTGCGTTCGTTTTCACTATAGGCATCGTCATACTGAACTGCGTCATTCTCATCTAACTTGCCCATATAGATAAGTTGCGGAATTTGCCTGTATGCCGCCAGGTCGAAACTTTCACCGGTTATTTTTGCAAAGTCGTTTGTTCCAATAGGGTAGTCGAGTTTCACATTCCTGATCTCGTTTTCAGGTATCATAAGTTTTCCATTGAACCCACCTATTGCCAGGGCCTTTATAATGCCCGGATGCATAAATGAAAAGCGATTGGTAAACGTAGCAGAAGCCGAAAATCCGTTCATGAAAACCTGGGGATCAACCTGGATATTTATCGATGACAAAACATTCTTTGCGTCGCTGATCATTTCCAGTAATTGTAGATCAATTCGTTTTAAATCAGTAGTAGTTTCTAACATCACGTCCCTGTCAAGAGCATGTGTATACATTAAAGGTTGTGATGCCGGCCTCGGGAAAACGGGAACAAGCAATGGTATTTTCAACTCAGTAGATACGTTGTTTCCTACAGAGCTTATTGATGCCAGACCAATAGCATATTTTTTATGAACCTCGATGCTGTCTGATATTTTCCCGGTGTTGTTTGGCTCCACAAGCAGGAATATTTTTTTAGCAAAGGGAGTTCCTTTTGGAACAAACAAAATATAATCATAGTGAAATCCTTTTCCGGGATTTTTTGTTACAAAAATTAAACTGTCACTTTTAGTAGTGATTGTTCCTTGACTTTGACCAGGTGAAATAAAGCTTGAGCATGTAAAAAGGAAAAGGAATAGATACCGCATTTTGGAGATTTTTTAATTAGTTAAGGTGACAGGTTTAAGTGAATCTTATCGCTACCCTTAAGCATTGCAGTTAGCTCCTCAATTTGAACCTACAGCTGGCTGCAATGGATTAAAGGAATACGAGAATTTCTTATTATTACAAAGGCAAATATCAACGATCCAGTAGTAGCCGGTTTGATGTATTCATATTGGCTGCAGGGCCAGGTTCACTTATATTCAACATGTTTCTACATAATTATTTTTCAATGCAACCTTCAATTTTATCCGGGTATCTAAGGTTGACTGTTTGGTATTGGATTTCGAATCAAAAATAACCTCTCTTTATCAAGGCCAGTTCAGCAAACAACTGAGTTGGTATTTTTTTGTGATGGATTGACTAAACAGGGAAATCAATTGTAACCAGTAACTAAGCATATCAGCATTGGGAAAACTACCTCGTTGTATATTAATGGCGAAGTAAAACAAACTAACAATGCCAGCACTGCACTAAAATACCTGGGCGATTTATATGTTTATCTGGAATAAAAAGGACACCCGTATGGCCGTTACCACCTGCCACTCGCACGCTTACCAAGACGCCACCCTATTTTACAATCGTGGCACCTGCAACGCCGGGGTTTTTCCCGGCAAGCTTTAAAACTATTTTCAGTGTTTCAAGATTAATTTCTTCTAGCTTTTTAAACCTGATGCAGGTAACCCCTTTGCTAAGTTTGCCAAGATCCTTTTTATATTTTTCTGCTGCGGCCTTATCTTCAACAATAGTGCATACATAAATACTTATATAATTCTTCTGATTTGCCAGCGAAATTATCGGCCATGCCTTTTTCTGTTTTTTTGAATCAAGGTAATAAAATGAACCGTAACCAATCATGTTGGAAGCAAAATGAGGTTTACAGTTCGGAACAGTTTTTTGTATAAAGTCGTGGAGGAAATCAAATTCTTTTCTGCGGTCATCAGGCACCAATGCCAGGTATTCTTCAACTGTGCTGGCGGCATTCTTTGCGAACATATTCATGATCCGGGCATTTATATTATTTAAGAAAAATTATCATTTCTCAGGGAGATGCTTCAATTGGTCCTGGGAATCTTGCTCAAATATTGACTTTATGCAAGGTTGCCTGTAAAATCCTACTGTTGAACATTTTTAATATAATTGGGTGATTCGCATTCTTGCCAGTACTCTACAATTTTTACAATAATCTTTTTTAGTTTATCATAACTGCTTGGTTTTACAAAAAACCCCTGGATGGATCTTGAATAAGCATCAATAACATGCTGCTGCTCGGCATGTGTGGTAAAAAAAAGATAAGGGATGGATTTCATTCTTAAGTCTTCATTATTGTGAATCTTTTCACGAAGTTCCATTCCGTTCAGTTTTGGCATATTTATGTCCGAAAGCACAAGGAAGGGCTGAATGTCTGTTTCAATAAGATACTGCAGTGCCTGCACACTATCACCAAAAAAGATGAGCTCATTTGGGTAATCAAGTTCCTTAAAGATATCCGCTAAAATTTCCTGGTCTTCGATATCATCTTCAATAATAATTATTGGACCGCGTTGATTCATATCATAAAAATTTAAATTGACTGTTGCAATATATTTTTTCTTAAGTTTTGGTCGTTTGAAGCGGTCAATGTAAACCCAGGTCTTGTACAGCTTTAACTAAGTTCGATTCCTGTCTGCAGCCGTAATCGCAATTTTCATTGAAGGTAATAAAAAAATTAAATAATTAATTAATTCCATGGTCCGGTTAGCAATCGTTCTGATTGACCAACCCTAACCCGGTTGCAGGACCCGCAATGATCGGGTGTGATATTATTTCTATGGTTGCTTTTCTCTGAAAATTACGGCTCAACCGCCTGGCAGCCAGATACGCCCTCCACTACGCCACTTTGATGGAAAAAACGTACTAACGCAGAACAATAGGTGCTTTTTTTGGCCCTGGTATTCCGGTAGTTTTCTGTGCGAAATTCGATTATCGGAAGATTATGAAATCCAGGATTGGTCAAAAAAGTTTAACGTCACACCGGAAAAATTAAAAACTGCGGTTAAGGAAGTTGGCAACCTTGCAAAAGATGTCAAAAAATTTCTTGTAAAACAGTAACCCAATACTTGAGCATGGGCAGGATCAAAGCCATAGATTTAAAAGCTATCGCTTTTATAATTAATCAAGCTTGTTCTGTCCTTGTTTTATTCTGCTATTTGCTATGTGGCCTGCGTTGATAGCTCCGAACCTGCCGCTTGTTCATAATCGGGTGACAGCATTTTTATTTTTGCCTGGTTTTAAACAATCTGAATGTCAATGATAGCTGCGCAAATATGTTTAGGAAAAGCCTATATACCAGGCTAGCTTCGTAACTTAGTTATTGAACGAACAACCAATCCAGGACAGGATTGAAACTAACCATCATTGTTAAAGTATGAGGTATGACAACGGCACTAAATCATGATGAGCGATTTGCAAAGATGACCTTCGCTTCTGTATATCCGCTTTATCTTGCAAAAGTCGAGAAGAAGGGGAGGAACAAACAAGAGTTACTGCAAGTGATCAGCTGGTTGACCGGCTACGATGAAAGAAACTTGCAAAAACTTATTGCAGAAAAGGTAACTTTTGAAAAATTCTTTCAGGGTGCTAAATTAAATGCGAATGCTCATCTCATTACTGGATTGATCTGTGGCTACCGCATAGAGGAAATAAAAAATCCATTGACCAAACAGGTAAGGTACCTTGACAAACTGGTTGATGAATTAGCGAAGGGACGAAAAATGGAAAAGATCTTGCGGACTGTTTAGGGCGCCGAATGTAGATTTCACTACGAAGGAAAAATTGGAACTCAAGTACAAACCCCCGGTGCACCGACGTCGTTGTTGGTTATCAGTTTGCTGGAATGTAGATATCGAAAGTTGCGCCCTTATTCAACTCACTATGGGTGGTAATGATACCTTCGTGGTTCTCAACAATCTTTTTTACAATGGAAAGCCCGATCCCTGTTCCATAGTATTGGTTCCGGCCGCGCAGGCGTTGGAATACTTCGAATATTTTTTCGCTGTACTGTTGGTCAAAGCCAATACCATTGTCGGTAGCGGAAATATGCAGTAGTCGTAACCCCGTCTGAAGAATAAGATTTCGAGCTATGGCGTTCGGAAGTGGAAACAGGTGTGAATTCTGTAGGAAAAAGATATAACGGTGTTGCATAATGTACAAACTGGTTTCTGCGAAATTTCCTTCAGGTTTTCTCCTTGTTTATCTCATTACCAAGAAAAACTTTTCAATTATTGTGTACGAATGCATGAATTCATAAAGATCTATTGTATTAATTTAAACCTGGCCTAAACAAAATGAGGGAACCGGCAATCCTTTTTTTTCAGGCATCATATTAGCCTGTAAATCACAAAATTTATTTATGCTGAATGATCCTGCAAACAGTTCTCTCAAAAATCTAAAGCGGCTTGCTAAATTAATGGATTCCCAATTTAAAATTCCGGGCACCAATATAAGGTTTGGCCTGGATGCACTCGTGGGCCTTGTTCCAGGAGTAGGGGACTTTGCAACGTTTATCGTCTCTGGCATGATGGTATCGGTACTGGCAAAGAATGGTGCCAGCGGTTTTGTCCTCGCCCGAATGGCTTTGAATACTATAATAGATGCGCTGATCGGGTCTATTCCTATCCTGGGAGATATGTTCGATGTTGCTTTTAAAGCAAATGAAAAGAATTTAAAACTGATGCATGAACATTACGTGGAGGGACGACATAAGGGCAGCGCATGGAAAGTGCTTATTCCATTGTTGCTGGTTTTATTTATTATTATTGGTTGCGTGGCCTGGCTTAGCTATAAATTAATCTCCTGGCTGATCCATTCTATACAGTCCTGATTGATTTTAAAACAGCGTAGTCAACCGCAATGGACACGGCAAATTTTTTAATAGAAATTTAGAACTGGCTTGCCATTTGATATTTTCCCATCATTACTTTAAATTAAAAAAAATAAATTATGAAAAAAGTATTTTGCCCGGCTTTGCTTGCGGCAGCCCTTTTATTTTCCTGCAATGACAATACTTCGACTACAGAAAGCAGCACAACTACGGATAGTAGTACGATGATGTCGGATCAGAAAGACAATACGGCCACACGTATGGATGCTGACAGTTCCAGGAATAGCAACATGCAAACCGCCAAGCCTATCATCGATAAGGACGTTGTTGATTTTGTTAGGAAAGCCTCAGCCGGTAGTATGATGGAAGTTGAACTGGGGCAATACGCGGCCCAGAATGCTCAAAGTCAGCGGGTAAAAGATTTTGGCAATATGATGGTTGCTGATCACAGTAAAGCTAATAATGATTTAAAGAACATGGCTATGTCAAATAATATTGAAGTGCCCGCAGCAATGCCGGCAGATATGAAGTCGCACGTGGACATGATGAAGAAAATGACCGGGGCTGCATTCGATAAAGCGTACATGGATATGATGGTGAACGATCATAAAAAAGATATTTCGGAATTTAAAAAAGCGTCTGCAGATCTTAAAGAGGATAGTTATAAAGCTTTTGCTACGATGACGCTTCCCGTATTGCAGAAACACCTTGACTCTGCACAGGCAATACATAAAAATAAATAAGCTGGTCGGATTTTTTGATGTTGTTTTTCAGGTACTGGAATTATTCTTTGATCTTTCCCACAAAAAGGGTTGTAAAAAATGGGGCGGTTTCTGTCCGGGGAAGCCTTATTAAGCAGCGTTTAGAGGTAACAGTGATGTTGCCTCTATTCATTTGCGGGAATCAAAAAAAACTTCACTTTTCAGATAACCAGTATGAAGATATCCTTTCGAAATAATGCTTTATCCCTTGTTTTTATAATTCTATTCGTTCTTTCCTTAGGCACCCAGGTTTACTTCGGAATAATTGAACACGTAAGCCGGCGGAGAACCCGTTACGTTGCTTACATATTTTCATTCGGGCCATTTTATAGAGTCTACTTCCGAAACCTGGGAAAGCGAATTTTTGCAAATGGCGTTATTTGTTTTGCTAACAATATTTCTACGTCAGAAAGGATCCTCTGAGTCAAAGCGTTTTGATAAAGAGGAAGAAATAGGTAGAGGACCTTCTGCTAGTAGAAAAGATGCGCCATGGCCTGTGAGAACCGGCGGAATTAGTTTGCTATTATAAAAGCACTCGCTGACGGGCTCCTTACAGCAGCATACACATGGGAAGATAGCTGGGAGGGATACATGCAGTTTCACAAATGTAAAAAGTAATTGACCAGTTCATACAGTACTCACAAGGATCTCGTACGCTGGCCGGTTGATATCTGGATTTTGGGAGAAAGTTGTAAAAACAGGAGCAGGCACCTATTCGGCGAAATACTCTTTAAATAATTTGGCTTCCAGGAGTACCGCCCGGTTATTTCGCGACACATCCCAGATATATGCCTCGCCCTCTATATTTTGATAAGCCGCAACAGCACTTGACCCATTATCAAAAGTCAATGTCGCCCCCATAAATTGCACGGCATATTCCCCCGGGTTCCCTAAAGCCTCGTCGAGTTTTGAACCAATAACAATGTGTATATGATCAACCATTTCGCAAATTTTCAATCATTGAATATGTTATGCAGGGGTAAGGCAATTCTATAACCATTAGGATTACAGCATATGATTCTGTTTCATCATCTTTACCCGCTAAGAACTGCAACAAATATAATAAGTTACTAATCTTCTTTCTTACAATATTATTATTACCTTTTACAAAATTCACAGGTACAGAAGCAGAGAACTTTCTATGCAATTGCGAAGAAAACGGCTTTGAAATACCTGGTTTTATCCGAAGCTCATAAAAACAAAAGCTGCTGACTTTAATAAATTCTATGGCGAGCACTCTTACCAAAGCATATCAGCAACCTTTGGTTAAAAACGAGCCTGAAATTTGTAGATGATTTCTTTGATCCTATCAGCCCACAACATTTTTTTGGGGTTTTGTATTTAGAACAGCCGGTTTAATTTATTTTTGAGAAACCTGGATATGGTTGAAACTTTAAGATTAATTTTCGCAAATCGAAATTATTTAAACAGCACATAATTATGAAACTTAAAAAGATCCTTTTGATTGAAGATGATAAAGACGACCAGTATCTTTTTACAGAAGCCCTCGACAGCATCGCATTAAGTGCCTATTGTAAGGCTGTGAACAACGGACAGGAGGCACTGCATCATCTGCAACGCCTGGCGGATTACCAAATGATCTTCCTGGATTTAAATATGCCTGTGATGAATGGCCTTGAATGTTTAAAGCAGCTGAAGGCGGATAACAAATTCAACGATATCCCGGTGGTGATCATTACTACCTCTAACAACCCGGTTGAATTGCAAGATTGCCTAAATCTCGGTGTTAAAACTATCTTTCACAAGCCGAGCAGTTTTCCTGAACTCTGTGATGGCCTAAACAATATCCTGATGAACTAACAGATTTCTTCTATCGCACAGATAGCTACGATCGCTCAAATTTATTGCTTGCTGCTCTTTACCTTCGAGTTTTCACAATCCGATCAATTCGAACTGATCGGCTTTTATTCTTCTAACCCCCTCCATCCTGGCCGAGTATAATCTGCTATTGGTAGTAGGGATCTGTTATATGCTAATTATCCATAAATGCTCTCCCATTCCGGAATTGACAATTTTTATTATTTACCAATATTATCTACCCAATTTAAAGAAAAGCACCCACACGTCGGTAGGTCGTATTTGAGCAACAAAAAAAAAGCCGTTCCTTTTCAGAACGGCTTTTGAGAATAAGATAATCCTACTGAGGTTTACCGGTAGAGGGATTCGATGAATTGCTTTTCTTCTTCGAAGGCATAGTACCATTCATTGTACTATCATTCGCATCAGTGCGATTTCGTTGGATTGCCTTTCTTGGAACTATGCGTAGTGTCCTGCATCTCTTTATCATGACCAGGCCTTTTTGTTAGCGTTGAATCCATGATCTGTGCATTACTGTTAGTTACAAAGCAAAAGGCGACTGCCAAAGTTGAAATAATTTTTTTCATAATGTTTTTGAGTTTATTTACTGCTCTGAAGAACTCAAGATGCGTGCCCTTATCGGCTGGATGATAAAAAACACTAAAGGGATTAATTGGAAAATAATAAACGGTCAGAACCTACATATTTGTTCAAATGTTTCCACAGCCTCACTTTTTTGAGTATTATTTGCAGCGTTTGAAAGCTTAAGAAAATGGGAGTACCCGTTTTCTATCGTTTGTAGAAGCTGATGAGGCGTTATAAGAACCCCTGGCATTTCCATGAACTTATTTGTTATTCACCATAGTCTCTCATCAAAGAGAAGCCTCCAACATTTATAGTACGAATGTTGAACTTCCTGGGTTTTATATAAGGTCGTTCAAAATCATAAAGCAAGGGCACTATTAACCATGCCGAATAATGGCACCATTTTTTTAGAACAGCGTTTTATTAATTTACCTAAGCATGAAAAAGAAAATGAAAACCTTGAACGATAATACAACGCTCAACACTGTGCAGGAAGGAGTTGAGATAAAAAAGGATTTGCCCATTAAAAACGCTATGACCGACGACGCTAAAAATAGTGCAGCGCAAACGCCCGGGCTAAACCAGGCCCTAACCAGCAGGGATGATTTATTACCGTCCGATGGAGATAATCTAACCATTTAGTTTGTGGCTTGGAGAGGCAGGCTTTTATCCATTCACAGCTCTACCAGGTGTGAAGACTTTATTTAGCGGAAACAACTCCTTATTGGAAGAAATCATAAGCCCAATTTGATAGGCATTTTTTATTTGATTGTTCCGGATCAGCCAGTCAAAAAAAAGAGAATCCGTAGCTGTACCGGTTAGGGATAAACGCAACAAAGAGAAACTGAGCTACTTTACAGGAATTGAATTCAAGCCTTACCGTTTCATCGACAGCAAAGCGAAAATGGGTGTCCCAAATGTAACGTCTAACGGTTTGTCTGTAGGGTTTGAACCCTTATTCTTTTATGAGTCGGGCGATTTATCATCACAAACAAAGATATTTGCACAAGATGGCTGATGATTTTGACATACCGCTTACCTACAAGGGAAAGGAGCTCGCCTTTACGGCATGTTTGATTACTACTGGTTATGGCTATAAAATCGTAGTAGATGTGTTGGGCAAAAAAATATCTTATGAACGCGACGATGAAAACAAATTTCGGGCAGTCCTCAGCTACGCTGATATGGATAAGCATGAAAACATGGACAAAGCGCTTATAAAAGAACTTGCTGAACGATTGGAAGAGATTTTCACAGATTAAAGTATCCAGATGGTTTAAAGATAGGATGGTCCTAAAAAAACCTGCAACCTAAAATTTATTTCAGCATAATTCTTAAAGGCACTGATAGAGCTACTGCGTGACTGCAGGAGGCAGATTGACTGAACAATTTTTCAAACGTTGAAATGAATGAGGCCGCTTGGATGTTAAAAAGAAAAGACAAAACAAATAAGCTGGTAAAATAAACCTGGATGAATAAATACAGTTTAGAGCCATTTAAACAAAAAGAAAAGCACTTATTAAAATGCCGGAGGGTCCTTCAATAGCAATTTTAAAAGACGAGGTTTTACCATTCACAGGCCAGAAAATCATTGCTGTTAATGGTAACACAAAGATTGACCAGGCCCGCCTGTTAAACCAAAAGATCATTGAGTTTAAAAGCTGTGGCAAACATTTTTTGATTTGTTTTAAGGGTTCAGCCTGCGTATTCATTTTTTAATGTTTGGAAGTTACCGTGTAAATGAAAAGAAACCCGATCGGCCTATAAGATTACATTTCAAATTTAAAAAAGGCGAGATTAATTTTTATTCCTGCTCGATCAAATTTTTAGAAGGTGATATCCATGCGCATTATGACTGGTCAGTAGATGTAATGAATGAGGAATGGAATCCAAAGTCAGCAAGGGCAAAATTAAAAAAATGCACGCAAGATCAGATCTGTGATGCGCTGTTGGAGCAGGATATTTTTGCAGGAGTTGGTAATATTATAAAAAACGAAGTGTTATACCGTGTGAAGGTGCATCCTGAATCCGTAGTGGAAGCATTGCCCCCGCTAAAGTTAAAACGTTTGGTGGATGAGGCCCGCACCTACAGCTTCCAGTTTTTAGAATGGAAAAAAAACTACGAGTTGAACAAACATTGGCTTGCACACACAAAGAAAACTTGTTTGCGATGTGATCATCCTATGATTAAAAAATATACAGGGCTTAAAAAACGGAGAAGTTTTATTTGTACGAACTGTCAGCTGTTATATAGTTGAAGGATCAAAGGGTAATAGTATATGAAAAGCAGCTCCTTTCCCTTCTTCACTTACTGCATAAATATCACCTTTGTGGCGTAAAACAATTTTTTTACAAAGGGCTAGCCCTAACCCTGTTCCTTCGTACTTATCTTTTGAATGGATTCGAAAGAAAACGCCAAACATCTTGGCGGCATGCCCGCGATCAAAGCCAATTCCATTATCACAAACAGAAATGTTTACAAATGAGCCAAAAAGTTGTTCTTCATTTACAACAGGATCATTTGTAAAAGCTGCTGAGATGGAAATAGCGGGTGCTTTCCCAGCAATGGTAAATTTTAAGGCATTGTTTACCAGGTTGTAAAAAAGCTGTTGCAATAAAAGGGGGATGCCCCTTACTGATGGCAGTTTGCCACATACGATTGTTGCATCTTTCTGTAGGATTGCCAGTTCAAGATCATTTTTCACTCCCCCGATTATCATGTTTAAATCTACCTGTTCAAATCGCTGTTCAACTACGTTAATGGTCGAATAAGCCAAAACACCGTCAATCATATCGGACATCCTTCGCGAGGAATGCTCAATTTTATGAAGATACATTTGGCCCTTGTCGGTTAACTTATTACTTGCATCTGTGGAAAGGAAACGACTGAACGTGGCTATTTTGCGAAGCGGCTCTTTTAAATCATGTGATGCTACATAAGCAAATTCCTGTAGATCATCGTTTGACCGCTTGAGGGCTTCTGTGCGGCTATTTACAAGTAACTCCATTTTTTGACTATACTGCTCGAGGTTGTTTCTCATCTCCATAATTGCGTTGCCCAAAACATCGGCCTCGCTCCTTGCTGTAATCCCGACGCTATAGTTGCCTTTGCCGATCTCCATTGCAGCTATGCTTAACTGTTGGTTGTTGCTGTTTATTTTCAAAATTGATTTTGCCAGACTGCCGATAACATCCCGGGTTTCAATATTGTTCAGGAGATAGTTCTCCCCATTTGAAATCTTTTCGGCTGCAGTACGTAATTGTATTAGGTCCCGGCTGATGATTGCGGTTATGTAAGTTCCTACGACTATCAGAGTTGTAAAGGCGATGATAAGAAGGATGAGGGTTTTTGTCCTTGCGTTTTTTTCGATTTCGTAAAGGTTATTTATTTTTTCATTTAAGTTAAACCATATCCTGCTCTGGAACTTACGAAGGTTGTTGGAGCCTTCGTCGGATACCTTCCACCACTCTGCAGCGGTATAACTACTGTCAAAAGCAAAACGTTTGAACAAGCTGTCTATATAGTCAACCGTTGGTTTTAATGCAGAAGAATTCCTAAGGGTCTTGTATTCTGCAGTAGCCTCGGGCGATGCTTTGGCTAACAATTCCAATTCGTAGGAATTATAAACATCGTGGGTCCCCACGGTACCAATCATGGTTTCGATCATGTATTTCCGGGTATGAAGTACATTGTAAATATTACTTCGGATGATACCGAGGTAAGTGATCATTTCCGAGAGCAATTTCTGTGTAACCAGGTCTTTATACACTGATCGCAGGTAGGGCGTATTGGCCGGTGGTATCGTGTTTAAGGTATTGAGCCTAAAAATTGTGTTGCTGTAAAAATGCATCACAGCGTCGGGCCCAATTTTAAAACTATCAATCTTATTTCTTATTTGCGTTAGTTCTCCCAATCTTGTGTAACTGGCCAGGCCTGTAATGGATACATTGTCGCTCTTTAATAATTTATTTAAAAAGTCATTGGTTACTGGGCGCTGCAGCACCAGTTGTTGCTTCATACTTTTTGTCATTGCATAATCGAAAGAGAATTTCCTTTCCTCCTGCAGGGCATCAATCAACCCACTGATGTTTGCTGATTCGTTCATGTAGGTTTTATAATTATCAAACAACTTTAATTTCTGCGTCTTGTCCTGGTAAACCTGTATGGTGAGATACACGAGGAAAAAAAAAGGAATAATACCTATAACAAGCAATTTAATTTTAAGGGGAAGTTTTTTCATGAAATGATTCATAAAACTTATTTGTAACAAAGCTAACTTTTTGAATAAAAAGTGCCGGTTTTTTTTAAGGTTTGTTTTAAGATAATCAAACGGCCAGCCCCACGATAGCAGACTACGCGTAGCCGCTTTTAATTTTGTAAAGTGAATGATTGAATATTAGTAGCCGATCAGCCGGGTGCAACGAATTGCTGATCTTTGTGCGAGCGAAACTTAGCGGCTTATAAAAAACTAGTTCCGGGTTTTCCTGACATGTCCTTATGAAAACGACAACTTGATGGGTTACCATGTCTGAGGATCGTCATTCAAGGCCAGCATTTGCGTTAACAGGCTGTCGATAGGTTTTTCATGAAGCTTATAATCTGCAAGTGGGATGTTTTGTTCTAAATCATAAACAAAATCAAATTCACCAGTTTTCACATCAAGTTCATCGAGTTCTTCAACATCTACCCTGCATTGGATGCTATTGGGAGATGTTTTGGTGGTTACCCGGTAACGGTAGGGAACATTTTTTTCTGTAAAGGATATGATACTATTCCAGGTCATAATTTAAAAGTTTAGCTTCGATGAATGAACTTGCAATTTAGCGTGATTTATTTTTTTTAGGCTGCTTTTGGGTTGGACGAACCATTGAGAATTTCGGCAGCATTTCCTTCCTTGTATTTAAGCGAAAAAATTGCAAGCAGCAGATTTATGACAAAAGAAAAAGAATTAGAAACTACTATAATGAGGTCATTCTTCAGAACCCCATAGTAGATCCATAATCCAAGGCCTGCAAATAATATCACTAACATACCCCAGGGAAACATTCTCTGCTTTCTTATCCTTTAATATTTTAACCAATTGAGGCACCAACGAAGTTGCTGTGCATATACTGGCAGCTATACCTATCATCGTTTCAATATTCATCCTGGCATTATTACAAGTTTGCAGCCACAACATTAAGCGAACTCAGGGAACAGGGGCTTCAGCTTTTTTTATTTCCTGCACCAGCGAAACAATAACTCCCGATACATATTTTTCTTTTACACAGCTACATGTAACATATTTTCAACTTCAATCTTACCTTCCCTGATGACGGTCTTATTAAATGCTATGGCGTAAAAGCAATAAAGTTTGTTTCCGGATTCTTTAACCGCCGTAGCATACCCGGTTATCCCGATGCCCCAGTCACTATTAAATAAACCACAAACATTCATTGCCATCTGTTCTGCCACTTTTTCAGAAACACAATTACCATCTTTGCAGGTATCGGTTCTACCTGTAAGTGCTTATATTTTTGGCCGATGTTATAAGTTGTGATACCTCCCTGGAAGAACTTTTGCCCGTCTTTAATCCCGGAAAAAAAATTTACAGTAAACCTGCGGTCACACTTTCTGCGACAGCAAGCGTTTGAGCCCACTTTAAAAAGAAATTACGCAGAATATCAATTTGCTTTTTAGAAGGCATATTCCAGCAAGGATGAGAATTTAAATTCTGTAAGATTTTTAATCAAATGAATTTTTAATCAAATGAATTATTAATCAGATTTTATTTTATTAAAAAAGTAATAAGGTTAATATAAGTCCAAATCCAATGATAAGTAAAAGCTGCCGGTTTTTTGTTGTAAGTTTTAAGCTCCTCACCAGGATTTTAAATCCCCAACAACACATTTGTATCAGTATGAGACAAATGGCATATATCATTGCAAATATGATAAGGGTATGCATGTAAAGTATTTTTTTAAAGTTCTCTGAAAGCGAGCCCAGTTCAAATTTGCTGCCATTTTTATTAGAATTCGTTTGCGCTTTTTTTGCCTGCCGTTATTTTTTCCCATACATGCTTAGGCGATTTTGTGTTTAGTAACATTTGAGGATTTTTTTCTACATTTTTTTTTAAGTCTGATAACATCATGCTCAATTTTTAGTTGCACAGTTTTTGTTTTCCTGCCATCTTCTATTATTCACTTTTCAAAATTTATTTTATGGCTAAATCGGTTTCAGCAAAGAAGGCGGATAAAACCACAGCCCAATCGCCTGCTGCTTATGCTGCAAAAGACCTGGGAAAACCTAAAGTCTCAAAAAGTAATGCGTCAAAGTATGCACCTGGTAATGATTCGGATTTAAATGTTCAGTCCCTGGATCCTGAAGATGGTTTATTAAAACTTTTCACCGACGCTGTAAAAGATCTTTACTGGGCAGAAAACCAGTTGGTAAAAGCATTGCCGAAAATGGCCAGGGCCGCCGCTTCACCTGATCTGGCCAAGGCATTTCTTAATCATCTTGAGCAGACAAAAACGCATGTTACCCGTCTTGAACAGGTTTTCGATTTATTGGGTAAAACACCGAAGGCAAAAAAATGCGATGCCATGGAAGGACTCACCAAGGAAGGGGAGGCTGTGATCGAGGAAACCGACATGGGAACGCCGGCACGGGACATGGGAATTATCATGGCTTCGCAAAAAGTAGAGCATTACGAGATTTCAGCATACACCGGCCTGATTACTCTTGCGGTGAAATTGGATATGCCCGAGATTTCGGATATTCTTTCCAGCACGCTGACCGAAGAAATAGATTCGGATGAGTTACTGGCAAATATTGCAGATGAGATTCTTTCATCGGCAGGAAACAAGAATCAATAAGCTTATTTCAATCATATACTCTTTCACTCAAAAAAAATCATAATGCCACAGTCCAGGGATAATAATGCAGACAGCAATAAAAAAGTGGAGTCGCTGCAAACTCATTCGGAAGATTCAACCGGGGAATACCTTACCACCAATCATGGTGTAAGAATAAATGATGATCAAAACACGCTGAAGGCAGGAGCACGTGGGCCCAGCCTGCTTGAAGATTTCATAATGAGAGAAAAGATAACTCATTTTGATCACGAGCGTATACCCGAGAGGGTTGTACATGCCCGTGGTTCGGCAGCTCATGGGGTTTTTAAACTCGACACAGACATGAGCGCATTCACGAAAGCGGGTTTCCTCTGCGATACTTCCCGGGAAACACCTGTTTTTGTTCGCTTCTCCACCGTTGCAGGATCTCGGGGTTCAACAGACCTTGCCAGGGATGTGCGGGGTTTTGCCGTAAAGTTTTATACAGAAGAGGGAAATTTTGACCTTGTAGGAAACAATATGCCCGTATTTTTTATACAGGACGCCATCAAGTTCCCCGACCTTGTTCATGCCGTTAAACCGGAACCTCACAATGAGATTCCGCAAGCCGCTTCAGCGCATGATACGTTCTGGGATTTTATCAGCAATACCCCGGAATCAGCGCATATGATCATGTGGGTTATGAGTGACAGGGCATTGCCCCGCAGCTATCGAATGATGGAAGGATTCGGCGTACATACATTCCGGTTAGTGAACGCTGAAGACAAATCGTGTTTTGTAAAATTTCACTGGAAACCACTGTTGGGTGTACATGCTGTTGCATGGGACGAAGCGCAAAAAATATCCGGCAAGGATCCTGATTTTCATCGCCGGGATCTGTGGGAGGCAATCGAAAACGGCGATTTCCCCCAATGGGAGTTTGGTGTGCAGATCATACCTGAAGAAGACGAACATAAATATGATTTCGATTTGCTTGATCCTACCAAACTTGTACCGGAAGAACAGGTGCCGGTGCAGCGAATTGGAACGCTTACCCTTAACCGTAACCCCGATAATTTTTTTGCAGAAACTGAACAGGTCGCTTTTCATATAGGACACGTGGTGCCGGGCATAGACTTTACCAATGACCCGCTGTTACAAGGCAGGCTTTTTTCTTACACAGATACACAGTTGATTCGCCTTGGAGGGCCGAACTTTCATGAGATTCCTATTAACCGCCCAATAGCCCCAGTGCATAATAACCAGCGTGATGGCCATATGCGGCAAACGATTAACCGGGGCAAAACCGCTCATAGTCCGAATGCAATGTCCGGAGGATGCCCTTTCCAGGCAGGAAGAATGCAGGGAGGATTTACAAGTTTCCCTGAAAAAATTGATGCACATAAAGTGAGGCAAAGAAGTGAAAGTTTTTTTGATCACTTCAGCCAGGCGAAATTATTTTTCAATAGCCAGACGGAACCTGAAAAAAATCACATCATAGATGCCCTGTCATTTGAACTCGGCAAAGTAGAGGGGCTGATGATACGCGAGCGAATACTGTATCTTCTTTCCCAGATCGAAGAAGGACTCGCTGCGGCAGTGGCTTATAACATCGGCCTGCATGTGCCGAAAGCGCTAAAGACTGCCTTAAATCAAAATGTACCGGCTGATGCCGACCCCGAGGAATATAAATCTATTGTGAAAGAAGGGAAGTTGGATAAGTCACCTGCGCTAAGCATGGCACGTGATAAAGCGTCGCTGGCGACGCGGAAGGTAGCGATTCTTGCGGCCGATGGTGTAAATGGGAAGAGTGTTGAATTGATGAAGGCAGGGTTTAAGGCAGAGGGTGTTTTATGTGATGTAATTGCACCTCGCCTCGGATTCATTTCAGCTGAAGATAACAGCAGTATTGAAACGCCTAAGGCATTATTTACAACCGCGTCTGTTTTATATGATGCAGTCTATGTTCCGGGTGGTGTCAACAGTGTTGCCACGCTAGAGGCGGATCCCGATGCAATTCATTTTCTAAATGAAGCCTTTAGACACTGTAAGCCCATAGCAGCGGATAGAGAAGCAATGCAGGTTTTAAACGCAACCTATTTTGCAAAAAAGTTACCCGAAGATCAGGGAACGGAAAGTGCTGTAAAAGAGGGCGTCATTGTTGCGGCAAACACCGATATACTTCCGTTGTTTCTTAATGCAATGCAACAACATCGTTTTTGGGACAGGGAAAAAGTTAGAAAGGTACCTGCATAATCAAATCACTGCATACAATAAGGGGCCTTCGTGGCCCCTTTTTCAATTAACTACATCTTGAATTTTTAGTTTTGAAACTTACTTATCATCTTCTCGCTATCGTATTATATCCATCTTTAAACAAATAAAGATTTTATTTTAAATAATTGTTTGTAGAAGGTTTTCCACAGAAAAAAAAACGAGCGGGCAATAATAAATGGTCCGCAAAAGCTTGCAATACTTTGCGAGAAGCACAAAATAAAGTTGGTTACCTTCTCTTCCGACCTTGTGTTTGATGGTAAAAAAGATTCAGCATACACAGAAGACGATCAAACCCGTGCAATAAATGTTTATGGACATAGCAAACAGTTAGCGGAAGAATTTTGCAGGAATGTAAATCCGGCGTCACTCATTATCCGAACGAGCGCTTTCTTCGGGCCCTGGGACAAGCATAATTTTGTATATCATACGTTGAACCAACTGGCCTCCGGCCGTGAAGTAATTGTACCGAATGATATCATCGTATCACCCACTTATGTTCCGCATCTTGTTCAGGCCACACTCGACCTGTTGATAGACGACGAAGCCGGCATATGGCATCTCGCTAATAAGGCTCAAATCACCTGGCATGAATTTGCCAAACAGGTTGCACTTAAAGCCGGATTTGATCCGGGGATGGTGAAAGCTTGCACTAATTTACAATCTGCGGCTCCGCGTCCCCGTAATAGTTCCCTGAAGAGTAAAAAATACAGCCTTATGCCGGCTCTTGAGACTGCCATCGAGCAATACTTGATACACCGGGATGCAATTACGAAGAAGGGTTATGTTTCTAAATAAACATTTATGAAAGAATATGATTTTTTGATAGTAGGCGCCGGCCTCTATGGAGGTTGTTTTGCCCACGAAGCCCGGAAGGCCGGGAAGAACTGCCTTGTGATAGATAAACGCAATCATGCAGGTGGAAATATTTACTGTAAAAATGAAAATGGAATTAATATTCATTGGTATGGTGCCCATATTTTTCACACCAATGATAAGCCGATTTGGGATTTTGTGAATTCCTTTGCTGAATTCAACCGTTATACAAATTCACCAGTAGCAAGTTATAAAGGAGAAATGTATAACCTCCCCTTTAATATGAATACTTTTTACAGCTTATGGAAGGTTACCACTCCACAACAAGCGCAGGAGATCATTGACAGGCAGATAGATTCCCTTGGCATTGGAGAACCCACCAATCTTGAAGAGCAGGCACTCAAACTCGTTGGAACAGATATTTACGAAAAACTGATAAAGGGTTACACAGAAAAACAATGGGGAAGGAAGGCAACGGAACTTCCGGCGTTTATTATAAAGCGACTACCCGTAAGGTTTACATTCGACAATAATTACTTCAATGACAAGTACCAGGGGATCCCGATAGGCGGCTATAATACTATAACGGACGGCCTGCTGCATGGCGTGGAGGTAAAATTGAATGCCAATTATTTTGATGACCGGCAGTACTATGATTCGCTCGCAGATAAGATCGTGTACACTGGAGCGATTGACGAGTATTTTAATTATTGCTTCGGCGCTTTGGAATACCGTAGTCTAAAGTTTGCTCATGAATGGCTCGATATTCCCAATTACCAGGGCAACGCCGTTATAAATTATACCGAGGCAGATGTACCTTTTACGAGGATCATTGAACATAAACATTTCGAATTTGGAACGCAGCCCACAACGGTTATCAGCAGGGAATACCCCGTAGAATGGAAGCCTGGCATGGAGCAATATTACCCCGTAAATGACGAAGTAAACAATAAGCGATTCATACAATATAAGGAAATTGCAGGCAGAGAAAGCAATGTAATTTTTGGAGGGAGACTCGCAGAGTATAAATATTATGATATGCACCAGGTCATAGGTTCAGCACTCGCAAAAACTAAAAGGATGTTCAGTGAGGGAAATTTATAATTTCATGTTGTTCCTTGCTTCCTCTGTCTCATAGCGGGTAGCCGACGTGCATGATGGTTTGAAATAGACTGGCTGCCAGCGCAGCATCATTTTTTATCTTTGCCTTGCTTTGCTGACTTAGTTTTTTGCCCTGAAATGGCCTTTTCTTTTTGGGTCAATGCATGTTGTTTACCCGTTGCCCTGTGAAAACCAGGTTTGTCCTGGCTCTTAAGTTTTTCATTTGTATCGCTGATCTTTTTTTCCATTTTTATTTGATTTAGCCTCAATGTATATGCCATAAACTTCATGGTTGTGTTACAGTGGAATTATGATTACAAACTTGAAAAGCTAAAGATTCATTTAAGGCGGTAACAGACCGGGCAGGGAGCAGTTGGGTTTCCGGGCAATATGCAGTGAGTAAAAAAATGCACATTTGCCCCGCTTTAGTTTTATTGATTTTAAAAAATCGTAGAAATAAGGTAGCTATTGTTCAGCTTCAGCCTTTGGTTTCATACGTGGAGTTATTCTAAATGCTGCTTGCAATAGAGAACTGGGTATATAAGTTAATCATTTATTGCTCATACAAAATTTAATTGAAACCTGTAAGGAAGAAACCGCAGGCGGCATGATTTGTGGTCAGGTGATTATAAACTTTTTTTATGTTAAAAGGTGGGGTTATTGTTTTGGTAGAAGAGGATGAGGACGACATAGAAATCATTTCACGGATCATTTGCGAGACTTTTAGCCATCATGAATTAAAGATTATTCCGTCGCTGGCGGAAGTTTTTGAATATTTATCATCCGCAACGCAAAGGCCCTTTCTTATTATCTGTGACAATAATTGGAGAAATAAAAACCAACAGAAGCTTGCAAGTCTGATTGAGAAATTTCCAGCATTGAAGTTGAAGAGTATTCCCTTTGTTTTTTATAGTGCCTTACCGGAAAGTGAATTGATTGATGAAGCGTTTAAGGATTTAAATGTACAAGGGTATTTTCAAAAACATAGTAATTATGAAGAAATCCGTAAGGACCTTAGTTCCATTATCGATTATTGGGAACGGGTAATTACCCCAGGTTCCAATGAAGCAGATTATTCACATCAAAAAATCAATTAACAAAAGAATGAAAAAAGCAATTATCTACTCGATAGCAGTATCCGCCGCAGCGGCAGCTGCATTTTATTATATGAGGAAAAAGGCTGGACCAACTATGCACGCTGATAGGGAAGTTGGGAAGCGCTCCCATCATAAAACAGATGTATTTGCCAAGGCAAAGCCATGAAGCTAAACGCTTGTGGGCAGATCATCTTTATATAACGAATAATGAACATGAAACCAGCCGATGTGATCTTTGCAGGCATTGCAGGGACTTCAACGTTTACGCTTTTCAGTTATATCATGGCTGAAACAAGCGATAAGCCTTATAAACAACCCGAGCTCCTTGGCCAGCTTATCAACCGGAGCGATGTAGATTTAAATAGAAAACAGTCTCAGTTTGCCGGTTGGTTAACTCACTATTTAATTGGAATTGGCTTTGCTGCAGCTTACCAAATACTCGTGAACGAAGCTAATATTCAGCCCAGTTTAAAAAATGGAGCGA
>JBDSBG010000198.1:0-3376 GCA_039921685.1 Ferruginibacter sp. | reverse complement strand
TATCCAACATCATTTAGCATTTGGAGTGCTTTAATGCTGTCTTCAAATACACCATCTCCACGTTGCCTGTCGGTTCTGTCCCGTGTGTAAAAGGGAAGAGAAGAAATTACTTCTATGCTGTGTTGTTTATAGAACTGTGGCAGGTCGTGATACTTTTTATTGGCAAGAATGATGGTGAGATTGCAACGTACAATAATATGCCTGTTAAGTTTTGCAATTTCTTCAATAAACCATCTGAAGTTTGGGTTCATCTCCGGTGCTCCGCCTGTGATATCAACTGTTTTTAATTCGGGATTATGGCTTAAAACATCAATACACTGCTGCATCGTTTCTTTAGTCATTATTTCCTTTCTGTCCGGACCTGCATCTACATGGCAATGCCTGCAAGTTTGATTGCACATTTTCCCAATATTTACCTGGAAAATTTCAACTTGCGTAGGCTTTAAGGGATATAAATTGGATTGTTCCAACTTTTGCTGAAATGGAACCAATGCAAAATCACCGGTTTGTCCGTGTTCTATGATTTCTATTTGCTCGTGGGCATCGGCAAGTATATTATGTTGTGCTATTAATGATTTCATTACATCGCAATTTCTTTTACTTTATTCATCATCTGCACGCCATGTACCAAGGAAGCGCCACCACGAATGGCACAGGCTACATGAACAGCTTCCATCATTTGGGCTTCACTCCATCCTTTTTCAAAAGCATCTGAGCTATAGGCATCAATACAATAAGGGCATTGAACAGCATGAGCTACAGCAAGTGCTATCAGGGATTTCTCCCTTGCAGTCAATTCACTGTCTTTAAATACTTCGCCGTAGTAGCTAAAAAATTTTTCACCCATTTCTTTTTGAAAGTCGGCCACATTGCCAAACTTTCCCAGGTCTTTAGAATTGTAATAATGTTCGCTCATTGTTTCTGATTTGGTTAAGATTAATAAAACAGTTATGCCACAAATAAGTTGTGACATAACTGCATACCAAATTTTACATTTTTTCCTTCATCATGGCACAGTTAGAACCGCACACATGACCTTTCTGTCCGTGTGATATCATCGTTACCTTGCCGCTTTTACTGATCTGATAACCATTTTCTAATTTCATAGTTGTACCGTCAGGCTTGGTGATTGTGCCATCAGGGGCTACTGTACATTTATCAGAACACGTGTAAGGTGCTGTTAGTTCAGAACACTTACCCGCTTTGCACAACATAGCTTTATCATCCACCATCATCACACCATCTTTCATTTTCATTTTAGAAGATGTTTGCGCATTTGATGTGGTTGAAATGCCAATAAGAATGGCAAGTGCTAAAAGTACTTTTTTCATTTTTTGCTTTTTTATTGTTTATAAAATTCATTACAAACAATTAGTCGCTCAACCATATGTATTCCTGACAAACACGGCAATATTTTTTATTGAATCTTCGAAATAATTATAGCTTCCAGATCATCCGTATTTGCTATACCTGTTGTTTCAAAAGTTCTGCCAAGCACTTTATCAATAAGTTTTGTTTGCTTCATATAATTTCGGCAACCAGAACACATGGATAAATGCATTTGCAGTTGAATTTTCTGCATCAGACTCAGGGGAGATTGTTGCCTTAATTCCATTAGTTGCGTTGCCTTTACACAAGACAACATCATAGCGTTCATCAAATTCATAACTAGATTTTAAACATGAGCAGCTCTTATATGATGCTTATTTTGTTCAATATAATACTTTGGAACAATCAGTGATACTACAATACCAAATACCAGGTGGCCAATAAGAGAGCCAAGCATCATTGGCATCATATTATCTTCCATTGCCGGCATGGGCATTAATTTACCCATTATAAACATCATCATCTGTGCAAATAAGAATACAGATAATCCAAATAAACTTCCTTTAAAAAGAATGTTTTCAATGTGAACCTTTGGATTGAATAGGTACACAAAAGCAGCGGCGAAAATAATACCAATCATGCCATGCATCAGATAACCTGCTATAAGCGGTACACCTATCATACCGGAAAGCATTTCGGCAGGGTTCATTTTTGGCAAACCCATATAAGGTGCCATTAATCCAACTACCGTCATTATGGCGGTGGCAACCAGTCCTGAAATAATTGTTTGTGCGATTTTACTTTTCATAATAAATGTTTTATTTAATGATTAGTCGCACATTTAGAAGAACCCTGACAAACAATTTATTTATTGCTTAAACCATTTTACTTCCAAACAATTTCTTAACTGGATTTTTGCCCTATGAATAATTTGCCAGAAGTTAGATTTAGTGACTTCAAGTTGTGAACAAATTCCATCTGCATCGCATTCTTCAAGGTATTTCATTTGCATTACTGATGACCATTTTTCAGGCAACTTTTTAAAACAGTCTTTGAGTGCTTTTGTAAATTCTGGGTCGTCCAGCAGTTCCTTTTCATTGCCCCAGTCTATTGGGCGATACTCCTGTTTCCATCTTTGGTTTTCATCAAAAAACTGTTCAATGGTTCCGGAAGATAATTCAGTAGCGGTCTTGTATTTTGAGCGGTAGTAGTCTGCAATTTTGTGGTTTAAAATTGAAAACAACCAGGTTTTAATATTGCTTTTACCCTGGTATTTCTCCCGGGATTGAAAAGAAGCAAGAAAAGTTTCCTGCACCAAATCTTCTGCAACTTCTTTGTTTTGCACTTTTGAAAGAGTGTAACTGAATAAGTCTTTGGTGTAGGCTTTTACCCAAATGATAATATCGTCTTTAGCTGTCGTCAACTTTTTTGTATTAACTAAATGTAGGATTATTCAGTGTCTTTACATTGTTGAAAGTTTATGTGGATCGGCAACTTGTGGGCTCATTTGCAAGGTTTGCTTCTGTGTCAGGGTTTTGTGAGCCTTGCAAATTTCCTAAAATGTGCATGGCTTTTGATATTTTGTCCTGCTATTTTGAATAGTGGAATGTTGCAGGTAGGGTGATGTTGATAGCAGTTTTTTGTGGATGCTTAAAAGCAAAGTTGGTAAGAATTCCGTCCGCCGGGTGGAGGGTGGGCTTGGGTGCCGAGTAAGTATTTATTGCTGAAGTGTCGAACAAATGATGATAGATATTCGTCAGCCGGGGTGGGTCGGCTGTGCGTTGGCATTTTTAGCTCTTTTGCAAGGTCGGTTTCGTGCATCGGCTTTGTGCGCCTTGCAAATGTGCTAAAAATAGCGTGGGGTCGGGTCGGCAAAGTCATGGATGATTGTATATGTGCAGGATGTTCAATAGGGTGACGTACAACGAACAGGGCTTTGCGATGTTGGGGGATTTGAAAAACGTCAAGCCCGGAACCGCTGCCGATTGAAAAACAAATGTACAAGATAACAACCAAAAGCTCACCGATGTTTGTCCTGCCCAAACAA
>JBDSBG010000197.1:0-5106 GCA_039921685.1 Ferruginibacter sp. | reverse complement strand
GATTTCGGATCCTTCTTAATATTGCTGTTATATAACTCTGCCGCATAGCCGTAGGCAAGGTCAAAGTTTCCCGGATTTTTTGCCAGCATCTCATCATATTTTGCATACAGGCCTACTGTATCGGCTTTATCAGCAAGTGCTTTTAGTTCTACGTTTGTCCAAAATGGATTTTCAGGATAAAGCTTTTTTGCTTTTTCCATCATGGGTTGTAAAGATGCTTTATCATCTTTTTTGCTGTAATGGTCAACCAGGAATTCATACACACCTTCAAAGTCTTTACCACTTACATTGGCATTGGATAGTTGTTTGTAATAAACAACTGCCTCATCTGTTTTTTTTGCATTGGTAGCTGATACTGCTGCATTTAGAACGAGTGCAGTATCCAGTGGGTGCAACTTGATCTGGTCATAAACGTATTTCTTGTCGAGCGTATAATCCTTTACCTCGATCGCCTTTTTAAACGCCATATATGCTGCGTCATAATTTTTCGCATTAAATAACTTCGCACCGAAATCATAAAATCCTGCGTACAGATCCAAATAAGAACCATAGGCCTCAATTTTCAACCAAAGGTCTTTCGGATCAAGTACCTGGTTTTTTTTGAACGCTTCAAATGCCTCACTCTTTAATGCATACACATCGGCATCTGCCGTAGCTTTATCTGCAGATATGGAATTATAAATCCTTCCTTTGTAATACCATGCTTCAGCGTTACCGGCATTTTTGGCAGCGGAAAGGTATTTGTCTATACCAGCTTTAGCTTCTTTGAACTGCGATTTATTGATCATTTCTTTGATCACTTCCAGGTCTTGCGCCTTCAGCATTAATCCACTAAAAGCCAACAGCAATAAAAAACAGATCTTTTTCATATTATATTAATTTTAAAGCGGTAAAGATATTAGATTCCGGAGATTAAAATGGCATTTTAACCTCATTTTTCAACTTTTTACTGCTTCCCCGATCTTTGGTTTTATAAAAAATACCTGGTTTAAAAACCATTGTTTAGATTAGTTTTGTAAGTTACCATTGAGTATATATTTACAGTTTGATCAGCCAGCAGTCCATACAACAGATACAGAGCCGCATTGATATCATCGAAATCATCGGTTCTTACGTAAAGCTAAAAAAACGCGGGACAAATTATCTTGGCCTATGCCCCTTTCACAATGAAAAAAGCCCTTCGTTCACTGTTTCTCCGGTAAAAGAGATCTATAAGTGTTTTGGTTGTGGCAAAAGCGGGAATACCATTGGATTTTTAATGGAGCATGAAAAACTGAGCTATATCGAAGCTTTGCGCTGGCTTGCAAATAAATACAATATCCAGTTAGAAGAAACCGAGACCAGCCCTGAATTTAAAATTCATCAACAGGTTGCTGATAGTTTATATATCATCAACAATTTTGGAAAAGATTTTTTTTCAAATGCATTGTTTAATACCGAAGAAGGAAGGGATGTGGCATTGAGTTACCTCAAACAGCGTGGGTTCCGGGAAGAGATCATTACAAAATTTCAACTCGGTTATAATCCTGCTTCAAGGGATGATTTTGCAAAGGCTGCCATTGCTGCCCAGTATAATAAAGAGTTTCTTTTAAAGTCCGGACTGGTGGTGGAAAGGGATGAAAGATTATCCGATAATTATCGCGGCAGGATCATTTTCCCCATACACAATCAAAGTGGAAAGATACTTGGCTTTGGTGCAAGGATCATAAAATCTAATGATAAAGCCCCAAAATACATAAACACGCCCGAAAATGAGATTTATGTTAAAAGTAAAATTTTATATGGTTCTTATTTCGCCCGGATGGCTATTGACAAAGCAGATGAATGTTTATTGGTAGAAGGATATACTGATGTGGTAAGCCTTCACCAGGCAGGAATAGAAAATGTGGTAGCAAGTGGTGGTACGTCTTTGACGATCGATCAACTCAGGTTGATCAAAAAATATACAAACAATCTTACGATCATTTATGATGGTGACAGTGCCGGGATCAAAGCAGCATTGCGTGGGCTTGACCTTGCCCTGGAAGAAAGTTTAAATGTGAAGCTTGTATTGATTCCCGACAAAGAAGATCCAGACAGTTATGTAAATAAAATCGGGGCCGAAGCTTTTGTCCAATTCATCAATGCTGAGAAAAAAGATTTCATTTTATTTCAACTGGAAATTGCATTGAAAGATGCCGGCACCGACAGCAATAAAAAATCTGCCATTGTAAACCAGGTCGCCGAAACGATCTCTAAAATTAATAAGACTTCAGAATTTACACGCAGGCAGGATTATATCAAACAAGTTTCTGAAATCCTCCGCATTGATGAAACCGGGTTGAATGCACTTGTAAATAAGATCCTCCGGGATAAGATTGCAAAAGAGAATGCCCCGCACATTAATGAAACCGGCGATATTACTACCGGGCAAATGCCGCCGGCAGAACCTGATGAGGCTTATAACCTTTTTAACAAAGATGAGGTACATGAACAGGCATTTGTTAGAAGCCTCATTGAATTTGGGCTGAAAGACTGGGATGAAGAACAGCGGGTTGCTTCATGGCTTTTTTCCCAGCTAGAAGATAATGAGCTGGATAAGATGCTTGACAACAAAACCCTTGTGAACATCATTGGAATTTACAAAAAATGGTATGAAGAAGGTTTGGAACCCACTGCAAAGAGTTTTCTTTATGGAGAAGACCAGCAAATGAATGCCGTTATCATTAACCTGATGGATACAAATACAGAGATCAGCCCCAATTGGAAAAATCATTATGAAGGGCATATCCCTACCCGTGAGGACCTGTTTAAAGAAGAAGTTTTTTCAACACTTAACTATCTTAAACTCAGAAAAATAAAAAGGCTGATAGTAGAGAATCAGCAGGATCTTGAGAAGGCAACAGATCCACAACAACAATTGATCTATATGCAAACACACCAGCATTTGAAAGACCTGGAAATTGAGATAACCCGGCAGGTTGGAACCGTTATTTATAAATAAATTGATTCGAAGCCCATTGCTTATTTGAATGAATGAAAAATCAACCTGGTCAAATACATCCGCTTGAATTTATACTAGGCTAACCGGTTCCGTTATAAAATGGTGAGAATGTAGCCAATCAATGAACCACCCAAAATAACCAAAGCACTATTCACTTTTTTAAAACCAAAGGTCACGGCTATGCTGAGTGCTGCAATAAAAATTGTTCTCCAGTCTGAAATGCTCTCCCTTCCCATTTCGTAACAAACTGCCATAATGATGGCGACAGAAGCAACATTTACAGCATCTAAAAAAACCGAGAATAATGCTGAGTTCCTCATCTTTCTAACCAAAGGATTTAATAAAGCTACAAAGACAAATGAAGGAAGGAAAATACCGATTGTAGAAACGGCTGCGCCAGGCCAACCATTGATTTGATAACCTACAAATGTTACGGAAGAAAATACGGGGCCTGGCGTAAATTGTCCTACGGCAATGGCATCTATTAATTGCTGGCGGGTAAGCATGCCCGTTTGAACCAATTCAGTATCGAGGAAAGCAAACAATACATATCCACTGCCATAAAGAATTGCTCCTATTTTCAAAAAGACCAGGAACAGGTTGATATTAGCTGTTGAAGCTAATGGATCAATCGAAACCTGCAGGAAAGGGAAAGGAAATAGTCCGGTTATTTTTTGCGAAATCAATTTGTTTTTTATAGCTGCATAGAGAAGCAAAAAAAATCCACTTCCAAACATTATATAAATTTCGTTGTACCCGGTTAAAGAAAGTACTAATGCGACAATGCCTAAGATGATCAGCTCGGTTGATTTAAAAGCCTTCTTCGCCAATGGAAACATTGCTGCAAGAATTACAGCAATAATGGCGGGCTTCATGCCATAGATGAAAGGTTGAACTTGTGGTAACAGCCCATACTTTTTGTATAGCCATGCGATGAAGCCTGTAATAAAAACTGCAGGAAGAATAAAACACAAACCAGCAAGAATTAGGCCTTTCCAACCTGCTCTTTCGTGACCAATATGAATTGCCATTTCAGTGCTGTTGGGGCCGGGAATTAGATTGGTAGCACCTATTAAATCTAAAAAATGTTGCTCGGTGATCCACTTGCGTTTGTTTACCACTTCGTCTTTCATCATCGCAATATGTGCAGCCGGCCCCCCGAATGCTGTTACACCCAGTTTCAAAAACAGTGATGTAACTTCTTTCAATTCCCTTTCAGCCTTCATTGATTCATTAGCTTTTGGCACACGATCAAAAACGGCTGCCTTGAATGAATAAAAAGATGCTCAAGGAACTTTGGCAATACATACGATTCATTTTCTTGGTTATCCATAATGCTCATCAACCTTTACAACTTCATATCTTAATCTTTTGGTTCCCACAACTGAATCTTGTTACCTTCATTGTCCAAAATATGGACAAACTTTCCGTAATCATAAGTTTCAATTTTGTCTACAATAGTTACGTTTTCTTTACGTAATTCTTCTACCAATGCCTCCAAATTCTCTACCCTGTAATTGATCATAAAATCTTTTGAGGACGGCTCAAAATATTTTGTGTTTTCTGCAAAGGGGTTCCATTGTGTCAACCCTTTTTTTGTATCGTCATCAATCTGCCTCCATTCAAAACTGGTTCCGTAGTCGTTTGTATCAAAGCCCAGGTGCGTCTTGTACCACTCGTTTGTCGCTTTGGGATCTTTGCACTTGAAAAATACGCCACCTATTCCTGTTACCTTTTTCATTTTTTCGCTTTTGGTTAATTAATATTGATTAGGGTCGGTTAATACATTCTTTTTCAATCAGGGCTGTCAGCTTTGAGCCGTTGCATAATTCTTCGCATTCTTTCTTTTTAAGATGAGTGAACTTATAAGGGTTACAATTAATCCAACTGGCAAAATTTCGATATAGGTCATCATTGCATTAAAGAATGGATTTTTATACATCCTTGCGAAATTTTCCATTTCTTTTGTTTGCTTGTCTATTTCCAGCTGGCTTGCCCCGGTGGCTTTCAGTTCGTCAAGCATATGTGCGGATAATTTGTCGGCAAAATCCGGTATAAAAAAGAAGTAATCAATGAGCCATGCTACCACATAAATGCTGGAAGCGATCAAAACAATCATACTG
>JBDSBG010000196.1:0-8989 GCA_039921685.1 Ferruginibacter sp. | reverse complement strand
TGCATCTCCAAAAAAGCATTGAAACTGCCATACGATTAGAACTTTATTCACAGCACAATTTTTTGCAATCGGGACGTTGAAACAATCAGCAGCAGTGCATAGCTGCTAACCATGCTTTATAGTTGGCGGACGGAATTCTCCGCAGCATTAGTTCTTAACCTCAACTTTTAATCATAAATTTAGCTTCAGTTCGCCGCGGACAGCTGGTAAATTTTCCAACAGCAGCAATACTCGAACGTAAGCTGTAAAATATTAAATATGAAAACACTTTTAACATTATTGTTGATTTTAGCGATTGCTTTCCCAAAGAAAATGTTTTCTCAGTCGGTAAACAATATCGAGTATACATTAAAAATTCGAAAGGGATCTGTTGTTAAAGGAAAGAATCATAATATCTGGACTATTCCTACAACGCTGACAAATCTTTCTGCCGACACCCTAAAGTATTTTAGTGTGCGTTGTTCATGGCAGGACTTTTATTCAGTTAACAATGAAAAAATAGCTAAACTATCACCTGTGTGTGATAAGAATTCCAACACAGCAATTGTTTTAAAACTTGCTCCTAAGCAAAGTAAAACAACTGAAATCACACTTTTAGTAGACCAAATGCTGGACACTTCTTTTATTCCAATCAGAATTGGTTTAAACGTGATTCGTGCAAATAAACCGATCTCTGAATTTAACATGAGAGATGTTTTTATTAAAGAGAATGTACTATGGTCAAATGTAATTACAATCCAAAACTAGGCCTGCATGTACAGACCTGCAGCAATAGTAATAGCAGGCAATGCACCTGTACAGGAATAAGAATTTCAGTTTAACAGCATAAAATGAATCAAGAACTATCCATAAGAATCATTTTGGAAAGTCCTCCCACGGGGGTTGACTTCGGAATTCAAAAAGGTAGCGGAAATAAATACGAAACAATCTTAAAGCAAAGATCAAACAAGAATGACCTTTGTTTTGACTTTAAAATTTCAGTAAGAGAAAGCAAAGTCTCTTTGTATAATTTTACAGGGCCTTGTGTTCATGGCCCAACGAACGAACGCTTCATTTATGTTGACATCGGAACTGCTGCAGGACAAGTCAATTCGATCTGGACCCGGCGATTGAAAGTTCCTTTAAGAGATATTTCAACCGAAATGATCAAACAAATACTAGCTAACTCCTCACTTGTTTTGGAAACCAAAGTTCCAGGAACAGGCAGAGATGGAGGCCCAAATTGCGCAACTGTAAAACCGTTCCCTGGGTGGTATTTGAGTTCAGGCTCCTAAAGAAAACGGTATAACATCCACTTGCCAAAAGCCAGGGCAGAACATTGAAACATTCACTGCAGTTCCTTTCAAACCGATCCGGACTGGATCAACAACTGCATTAGTACCAATCTTCGGTTATCAGCCTCACTCATTCTGGTCCGGCAGCAATTGATTGCGGCCGCAAGTCAATTACGTATGACAGAACTCACCCAAGACTGCCCGCAAAATGCTTCAATTCATTATACCTCGATTTTAAAAGTATTTTTTTATTTTTAGCAACTAAAACTTACTGTAGATGAAATCAATATACCTTGTTTCCATTACTGCACTACTGGTTAGTAATTCAGGCTGTAAATCAATGAAATATTCTTTCAGTGAAAAAGTAATGGTCCACGAAAGCAGCATGGTATATGAATTAATAGAAAATCAAATGATCATTCATCCCGAAATTGATGGTAAGAAACAGCCCTTGCTGTTTGACCTTGGTGCGATGACCTTTATGGCATTTGATACTTCCATCATTAGCAATTATTCAAAAAGAGAGAGCGCTACATTTGGTAGCGCAAGTGGTGCCGGAAAAGGAAAGATATCAATCAAACAAATTCCCATTTCTTACAATGATGGCATATTGACTTCTGAAAACCTTGTATTCAGAATTGCAGAAAACACACCCTTTAAGAAAGACCCGTGCAAGCCTTCCAACAGCAATACCGGAGTGTATGGGGTATCAAAGATTAAACAAAATAAACTACGATTACTGATAGATTTTGATGAAAAAAAAATCAGGAATTTGTCTTCGGGCAACTACCTGGAATTAAAATCAGCTGGCTTCGAGGAAGTAAGATCAGATTTTAAATGGAAGGGCATTGTAATTCATCTTATCATAGATGGCAAAGAATATTCTTTTTTATTTGATACCGGATTTAATGGATCCCTTTTAATGCCTGCATCAGAAAATTATTCATTTACAAATGAACCGCATTTGACCATAAATGGGATGTTGGCAAGGACATTGACTGAAATAACTACCGGTCTTACTAACATTTACCAGGAAAAAAAAATCAGGATTGGGAATACTGAAAGCAATAGTTCAATCGTAGTCACGGGATCCATGAATGTGCAGAATGTAGGGGTTGGATTTATAAAAAATTTTAATTGGCTGATCGATTATAAGGAGAAGAAAGTGTTTTTCAAGAAAAATTCAGAAAAACCATCAACCAAATTGATTGATTTCAGATACAAGGCTGCCTTGATCGACAGTAACCTGGTTGTTTCGTCTGTTAATGCGGCTTATGAAGACTATCAGGTTGGGAAACGGATTGTTTCAGTGAATGGTGAGTTAGTGAATGATGATAATAAATGTGCGCTGCAAAATTTATTAAATAATAAGATTGACTGGAAACAATTACATGTGATTGCCGAAGATTTTAAATAGAAGAGGAGCGGAAAGAGAATCGCGGGGCACTTGTTGTCGCAGAAAATTCATTCATGTACCTGATCCGGCAGGATTCTTTGCCAAACCCGGGATAGCAGGCGGCGTTTTATCTGGCCACCGCCCAGGCACGGCAAACAAATCAAAATCAAAAATGTAATTGCGGAGCGAACGTCGCATGAAAATGGTTGAGATCTTTTGTGTTTAAGAATAAATTCCTACATTTATGCAAACGATTGCATAAACTTGAGCCTTACTGTCACCATAGCCGATATTGCAAAAAAGCTAAACAGCAGTTCAGCTACTGTTTCTCGTGCGCTTAATGATCATCCTGCCATAAGCGCCAAAACCAAAAAATTGGTATTAAAGACGGCTGCACAGATGAATTACAGGAGGAACAGCATTGCCTCTTCATTAAGATCGGGCCAAACAGGAATTATCGGTGTGATCATCCCAACCGCAGAGATCAATTTCTTTGGATCAGTTGTCCATGGCATAGAAGCTATGGCAAACCAGAACGGTTACAACGTACTCATTTACCAATCAAATGAATCCTGGTCCCAGGAACAAAAAGGAATAGAAACATTTTTAAACGCAAGGGTAGATGGCATCATGGTCTCCATTGCAAAACATACCAATGATTATAAACATTTTTTAGAAGTAAAAAAAACCAATACCCCCATTGTTTTTTTTGACAGGGCGAATGATGATTTGCCTATTGATGCCGTGGTAATTGATGATCACAAGGGAGCATATATCGCCACCACACATTTAATTGAACAGGGCTATTCACGCATTGCACATATTTCAGGGCCACAACACATCAATATCTTTAAAGCAAGGCTTGAAGGTTACAAAGCTGCATTAAAAGATGCAGGAATAAAATTTGACCGTAGCCTGGTTTATAGCGGGGATGTTTCCATTGATGCGGGCCGTCGGGCTATCCTTTATTTCTTTTCATTACAGGATCCGCCGGATGCTGCTTTTGCAGTGGAGGATTTTACTGCATTGGGTGCGATGAAAGAACTGAAGCATCACGATGTTTCTATCCCTGAAGATTTCGGGATCATCGGTTTTGCAAATGAAAGTTTTGGTGAACATATTACTCCATCTCTTTCTACTATTGACCAGCAAACGGTTAATATGGGAAGGGAAGCATGTTCTTTAATGCTAAACCTGATGGAACAAAAAGGAAAAAAGAAAAAAAAGATTCAAAAAAAAATACTGGAGCCTATCCCGGTATTTAGAGATTCATCATTAAGAAAGGGCCTTACAACCGAGGCGCTAAATTTAATCAACATACTGCCTTCGCAGGTTTTAATGAAATAATAAACATATGAGGTTAATTCAACTAATATTTCAACTCTGCCTGCTTTTTACGGTGCCCGCATGTAGTAAATCCAGTAACTCTACCAACACAACGGTGACCCCTAGCCCAACAATTCCAACCACAGCAACATCGCCCACCGATACTTTTTTTGCGAAGGGAGCAGATGTTAGCTGGCTCACTCAAATGGAATCTGCCGGCAATCGTTTTTACAATAGAACAGGAACTGAAACTGAATGTATATTATTGCTTAAAAACCTTGGGATGAATGCTACCAGGCTTCGTGTTTGGGTTGATCCAACTGATAGTTGGTGCAATACCGCAGATCTGTTGACAAAAGCAATACGGGCAAACAACCTGGGCATGAAAATATTACTTGATTTTCATTATGGTGATGTATGGGCAGATCCGGGCCATCAAACTAAACCCGCAGCATGGGCGGCGATGGATTTTGCAGCATTGAAAACGGCTGTTTCGGAACACACAAACACGGTAATGAATGTTTTAAAGACAAATGGAATTACGCCGGCATGGGTACAGATCGGCAACGAAACCAACGACGGAATGCTTTGGCCTGAAGGAAAGGCATCTATAAATATGGCAAACTTTGCCCAACTCATTACTACAGGTTACGATGCGGTAAAAGCAGTAAGCCCTGTCTCGAAAGTGATTGTACATATTTCAAATGGCTTCGACAATAGTTTATTCAGATGGATGTTCGATGGATTAACAGCCAATGCTGCTAAATACGACATTATAGGAATGTCACTCTATCCAAATTCAACAAACTGGTCAACACTGAACACACAGTGCCAGGTAAATATGGCCGACATGGTAAACAGGTATAACAAGGAAGTTATGATCTGCGAAGTAGGGATGAGTTGGGACCAACCTGCCGCATCGAAAGCCTTCATTGCTGACATCATCAATAAAACAAAGCTGATCAGTAATAACAAAGGCCTCGGCGTTTTTTACTGGGAACCCCAGGCATATAATAACTGGCAGGGATACACGCTGGGCGCATTTGATAATTCAGGAAAGCCAACAACAGCGATGGATGCTTTTCATTGATAAAATGAAAAAGATAAACTTGATTTAATAATACAGTTCACTCCGTGCGAACTAACTCCCCTCTCCTTCGGAGAGGGGTTGGGGGTGAGGTCAATAAGCCAACATGAAAAAAGAAATTTCTGCAATGCTCCTGCTCTGCGTCATCCTCTTTGACCCAACAGCAGCATTTGCCCAACGTACAAAAACAAATTTTGACTCGGACTGGAAATTTGCATTCGGCAATGCCAATGATCCTTCGAAAGATTTTAATTACTCAATTGCAACCATTTTTTCGAAAACAGGCGCCGCCCCAACAACATCGATCGATCCTAAATTCAATGACAGCGGTTGGCGCTCTCTTTCTGTACCACATGATTGGGCAGTTGAACTTCCGTTTGTTAACTCCACAAATTTTGACGTTCAGTCGCATGGCTATAAACCTGTGGGAGGCGCCTATCCGGAAACCAGCATTGGTTGGTACAGGAAACATTTCAGTCTGGCAAAATCAGATTCTGGTAAACATTTCCAGGTAAAATTTGACGGCGTTTTCAGGGATGCTAACTTCTGGCTGAATGGTTTTTACCTGGGCAATAATAAAAGCGGCTATGTTGGTGCATCTTTCGATATCAGTAACTATTTAAATTATGATAAGGAAAATGTTTTGGTTGTAAGAGTGGATGCAACCCAATATGAAGGGTGGTTTTATGAAGGCGCCGGCATTTACAGGCATGTATGGTTAAATCAATACCAGCCAGTGCACCTGGATGAAAATCCTGTTTTTGTTTATACAACCGTTAACAATAACATCACAACTGTAAATATTGAAACTACTGTACAAAATGAATCGCTTGCGGCATCGGGTATTACTGTTTCTGCAATCGTAACCGACAGGGATGGAAAACAAATCGGCGAAACAGCCCGACAAAATATTTCCCTAAAGGTAAATGAAGATAAAGTTGTAAAGCAGCAACTAACGGTAACCATGCCACGATTATGGTCTTTGGAAGATCCCTACCTGTACCGTGTTATTCCAGTAATAAGATCACGAGGCAAGATCATAGATAAGGATGAGATCCGTTTTGGCATACGCACCATCACGGTAACCAATAGAGGTTTATTTTTAAATGGAAAATATACCAAAATAAAAGGAACCAATAACCACCAGGATCATGCGGGCGTTGGCAGTGCCTTGCCTGATTATCTTCAATATTACCGGGTATTTCTGTTGAAACAATTAGGCACGAATGCCTACAGGACTAGTCACCACCCTCCCACCCCGGAACTCCTTGATGCCTGTGACAGTCTCGGTATGCTGGTAATGGATGAAAACCGTTTACTCAACAGCAGCCCTCAATACATGCAGGACTTTGAATGGCTGATAAAACGTGACAGGAGCCGTGCCTCTGTTTTTATGTGGTCAATTGGTAACGAAGAAGGTTGGGTACAGGGAAATAATTTCGGCAAAAAGATCGCTACAACATTGCTTGCAAAACAAATGGAACTTGATCCTACAAGGGTAAGTTCTTATGCTGCAGACATGGCGAACGTCTTTAAGGGTATCAATGAAGTCATCCCTGTTCGTGGTTTCAATTACAGGGAATATGCCGTTGCAGATTACCATAAGGATCACCCGATGCAACCATTGCTTGGAACAGAAATGGGAAGTACGGTAACTACCCGTGGCCAATACACGAAGGATTCTCTTAAGGGATATTTACCCGACCAGGACATTACTGCACCATGGTGGGCAAGTACCGCAGAAGCATGGTGGAAACTCGCTGCGCCAAACGACTTTTGGCTTGGCGGCTTTGTTTGGACCGGTATGGATTACCGGGGTGAACCAACTCCATATCAATGGCCGAATATCAATTCACATTTTGGCATCATGGACGTATGTGGATTCCCCAAAAATATTTATTATTATTATCAGTCATGGTGGACAGATAAAGACGTGCTACACATTTCTCCCCATTGGAACTGGCACAATGAAGGAAAACCCATTGATGTTTGGGTTAACAGCAATGCCGACAACGTGGAGCTATTTTTAAACGGAACAAGCCTTGGCAAAAAAGATATGCCACGAAACGGCCATTTGCAATGGCAGGTAAATTATGCAGCAGGAAAATTGGAAGCAGTTGCATACAAAAAAGGAAAGAGGCTAACTACAAAAGTTGAAACAACAGGCAAACCTGTTGAAGTTGTGATAAGTCCATTTAAAACAACCATGCTTGCGGATGGAAAAGACGCTACTGTAATGAACATAACGGTGATCGATAGACAAGGGCGTGAGGTTCCCGATGCGGATAATCTTATAAAATTTTCTTTGCGTGGTGATGCAAAGATCATCGCTGTCGGCAATGGCGATCCAAGCTCGCATGAAGTTGACAAATATTTTGATACAGTTGCACAACGAAAACTGTTCAATGGCAAATGCCAGGTAATTGTTCAATCAGGAAACACGCAATCCATGATCCATTTCGAAGCTTCTGCAGATAGCTTATGGAAAGGGGAAACAGACATTAGCACGATTCAGCCGGGCACCCCACATTCAGTTCATACGTCAAAGAATGGTTTTCCTGTTGTTCCGTTTAAAAGTACGCCGATAGATAAAATGTTAGGCGCAGATATCTCTTTTCTTCCTGAACTGGAAGACAAAGGAATGAAGTTTACCGATACAGATGGAAAACAAAAAGATGCGATCGAAATCCTGAGGGATCATGGATTGAACTATGTGCGCCTGCGGATCTTCAATGATCCTTCAAGAGACAGCGGCTACTCGCCACAGAAAGGATTTTGCGACCT
The DNA here is from genome assembly GCA_039921685.1 of Ferruginibacter sp. Lineage (GTDB taxonomy): Bacteria > Bacteroidota > Bacteroidia > Chitinophagales > Chitinophagaceae > Ferruginibacter. Next base: position 1,122 of record JBDSBG010000196.1, on the reverse strand, counting down.
TGCGCACACAAAACAAATGGCAAAAAGAGTAAAAGCTGCAGGAATGAAATTTTTACTTGATTTTCATTACAGCGATTATTGGGCTGATCCTGGCAAACAATATATGCCTGCAGCATGGCGTGGTAAATCAATAACCGCTTTGAAACAGGCGGTATATGATTATACAAAAACTGTGATGCAATCTTTAAAGGACCAGGGTACTACACCCGATATGGTACAGGTTGGGAATGAGATCAATCACGGGATAATTTGGCCAACTGGCGCAATCAATAATCTGGATAGCCTGGCCCAGCTTATTTTTGCTGGCATCCAGGCGGTGAAAGCAGTCTCCCCATCAACTTCGATCATGCTGCACGTTGCATTGGGCGGGCAAAATGATGAAAGCAAATTTTTCTTTGACAATATGATCACACGTGGCGTTCCTTTTGATGTGATTGGTTTATCTTATTATCCAAAATGGCATAATACATTGGCGGATCTTGATTATAATTTAAATGACCTTTCACACAGGTATAACAAAGACGTGATCGTTGTTGAATATTCACAATTAAAAAAGGAAGTGAATGAACTTGGTTTCAATGTGGCGGGTGGAAGAGGAAAAGGAACCTGCATCTGGGAACCACTAAGTACATGGGAACGTTTTTTTGACGCTGACGGAAAAGCGAATGCGAATTTGTTGATCTATGATGAATTAAAAAAGTACCTGTTGAAATAGCAGCCAGGAAAAAACAAGCAATTGATACGCATATTAAAAAAATCAGGCCGAAAAAAAATGAAGCCCAATTTCTGAAACCTTGTATCGAAAAACGAGAAAATAATGATAAAAAAAATAACACAAACCTTCATTGAGAAATATAATGTCCCTCCTAAAGTATTTCGTTCCCCAGGGAGAGTAAATATCATTGGCGAACATACAGATTATAATGACGGCTTCGTTTTGCCTGGCGCAATTGATAAAAACATCTATGTTGCCATCAGTAAAAGAAATGACAACGTTATCAACCTGTATGCAACAGCTTTCAGCGAGGATTATTCAATGGATATACAGGATGTAAAAAAATCTCCTGTCCAATGGGCGAATTATATTCTCGGCGTTGTTGACCAGTTTCAAAAGGCCGGAGC
>JBDSBG010000195.1:0-6359 GCA_039921685.1 Ferruginibacter sp. | reverse complement strand
CAAATTCGTTGCTTTCGCCTCCACAGCCGGCGGGCTGCGTACCTGCACCGGCGCTGCTTTCCGCCGTTTGATCCCGATTGCTATCGGGACAATTGCGACTACGTCGCAACCCGACGGAAAGATGCGCTTTATGCAGGTACTGATAGAATTCGGACTTTATTACATTCGAAACTTAAGGCTGACTTGAGTTTGCGCTTATTCTACCTAATCCTGCATTGAATATTGTACGTTGTATTTTACACATTTCTTCAGCCATCTATTTTAATTTTCAATACCCAACCTACGATGCACAATGTTCATCGAAGAATTCCTTTTTAAAAAGTTCTGAATTATGAGTGGGAGAGGATGCTTTGAGCATTGAATATTGTACGTTGTATTTTGCCCATTTCTTCATTCCTCAAATTTAATTCTCAATACCCAACGTACGATGCACAATGCTCATTGCAAAATTCATGTTTAAAAACATTCTGAATTATTAGCGAGGGCTTTGAGCATTGAATATTGTACGTTGTATTTTGCATATTTCTTCATCTTAATTTTCAATATCCAACCAACAATACTCAATAACGCAAATAAAAAAAGCTATTGAATTTACTCAATAGCTTTCGATTTATATAAATGCCGGTTTCGAATTTAATCAGGTGTATGGCTCCAACGAGTTCCAACTCAAAACTTATAATTCAAAACCTGTCTGCCGCTAAGCAGACCCGTAGTTCTCAAAAGATCTGCCGTTCGAGGAAGTGTGCTACTTCCATTACAGCTTTGTTATCGCTTTTTTTACTATTAACCTGTTGTGGGAAAATACTTACACCATTGAAAATATTGTAATGCAGTGTAAGGAATTGATTCTTGTATTTGAAATCCCAGTCCAGCGTATCGCTGTCATCTACCTGGTTTAGAAATACAACCTGGAGTTGTTCGGCCAACGTGTTTGCAATCGCATAAAATTTTGAAATGCCACAATTGTCGTCAATCACGGCTTCTGTGGCGCCAGTTTTGGTTCTTAGTTCGTAAGACATAGAGATGGGTTTGGGTTTAAAAGGGGTAAGCGAATTGGGTTTGGTGTTTTTATCAATGCAAGTATTAATTCATTTTTTTTCCTCCTTTCCACTTCTTTTTGGAGTCTCTCTTCACAATCTCTTCCTGGCTCATGTTCCTGGCGTCGTTGGGACAACCATATTTTTCTTTCTTTCTAAATATAAAACAGCCGCTAAGCATGTAAACAGCAAATAATGCAAGTAGTAATTTTTTCATTTTCTAAAGTTAATACTTGTTTTTTTAACTGTATTATTTTTCAATGCCCGAGAACCATTTACTGTATTTCAGGTAATTTTCGGCGATCCTGTTTATTTCACCGCTTATTAATTCCTGGCTGATGTCTTTTACTTTCTTTGCCGGTACCCCTGCGTAGATCGAGCCTTGTTCAACCACTGTGTTCTCCAGCACTACGGCGCCTGCGGCAATGATGCAGTTGCTTCCGATATGGCAGTTGTCCATCACAATCGCACCCATCCCAATCAGCACATTTTGATCTATAACGCATCCATGTACGATTGCATTGTGTCCGATACTAACATTATTTCCAATATATGTTTTAGTTTTCTCAAAAGTGCAGTGAATGACTGCTCCATCCTGCACATTTACCTTATTTCCCAGCCTTATACTATTCACATCACCCCTAATCACCGCATTGAACCATATACTGCAGTCGTCGCCCATCACCACATCACCTACAATAGTAGCATTTGGTGCAATAAAACAGTTGTTACCCATAGTTGGGTTGATTCCATGTACCGGGTATATATATGCCATAATATTAGCTCCTTCTATCGCCCCGGAAGGGGAGGAAACGCAGGAGTTCGTTTAAAAGATGATAAAATATTTTTTTAGTCGTTGCTATCCATTGCCATTTATTGCCGTTGACTTAAGTCAACGGCAATAAATAAGTCAACGGTAATGGATATCTTGCAATGAAATTACAAAATACCATTTTTTTTAACTCATAACTCTAAACTCATAACTCTTAACTCCCGATGAATCAACGGCAACTTTTCTTAAATCATGTTGGACAAACTTCAGGCGCTCCTTTATGCTTAAATATTGTGAAGGCTGAAGGAAGCAAGATGTGGGATGCCGATGGTAAAGAATATATAGACCTGATAGCGGGTATCAGCGTTTGCAATGTTGGCCATCGTCATCCCAAAGTTGTTGAAGCAATAAAAAAACAGGTTGATGATTATTTACACATCATGGTGTATGGAGAGCTGTTGGAAAACCCGCAGGTTGCTTATGCAAAGATGTTGACAGATCATTTACCGAAATCATTGAATTCAGTTTTTTATACTGCCAGCGGCAGTGAAGCAACGGAAGGTGCCATGAAGCTTGCCAAGCGTTATACAAAACGTACACAGATCATCTCATTCAAAAATTCTTATCACGGGAGTACACAAGGTGCATTGAGTATTATGGGCAGTGAATACTGGCAACAGGCTTTTCGGCCACTGCTGCCTGGTATATTGCAACTCAACTATAATTCACTGGAGGATTTGAAAAATATTACTGAGCAAACTGCATGTGTTGTTGCAGAAACCATACAGGCAGAAGCAGGTGTGATTATTCCGAAAAATAACTGGTTGCAGGCGCTTCGCCAACGCTGCACTGCAACAGGAACATTATTGGTACTTGATGAAATTCAATGTGGCTTCGGCCGTAATGGAACCTTGTGGGCCTTTGAGCAATTTGATGTAGTACCGGATATTTTATTGTTGGGAAAAGCCCTGGGCGGCGGCATGCCATTAGGTGCCTTTGTTGCCGATAAAAAAATAATGGACTCTCTCTCACATGATCCGGTGCTTGGGCATATCAATACATTTGGCGGGCACCCGGTAAGTTGCGCAGCAGGCCTTGCAGGATTTAAAGTGTTGATCGAAGAAAATTTAACGGATGCTGTTACACAAAAAGAAAAACTATTTCGTTCCCTTCTGGTACATCCACTCATTAAAAATATAAACAGCCTTGGCCTGATGATGGCTGTTGAATTCGACGACTTTGAAACCAATAAGAAAATAATTGATGCATTGATAGCAGAAGGGATATTTACCGACTGGTTTTTATTTGTCGCAAATGCAATGCGCATAGTTCCACCATTAAATATTAGCGAGGATGAAATAATTGTGGCCTGCAAAAAAATATTGCAAGTGCTTGATACAGCCAGTCTCTAAAATTATAAAACACGAATTTCAGGCACGAATTTCAGGCACGAATTGCATGAATAAGAATTTGCAAGGTCAGGTTCGTATAATTCGTACCCTTAATTTGTGTAGTTCGGGCTCCTAATTCGTGTTTAACAAATACATTATAAAAATAATTTGCAAATTCAAAACCTATTCATTTACTTTGTGTTTCAAAGTGCTTTTTTATGGACGAAAACCAGCAATCTTTAGAAACGCTGCAGGATATAAAACGAATGATGGAACGAAGCAGCCGTTTCATCAGCCTAAGTGGATTAAGCGGGATAGCTGCGGGTGCCTGCGCTCTCGTGGGCGCCTGGTTTGCACATGATGTGATCTCGGCAAATCGGGGTTTGATATTAGGGCGCCGCAATTTTAACAGGGATTATGATTTAGATACGATACAGGAGTACATGGGTAACAGGCTTTTTCAAATTGCTGTAATAACCTTTGTTGCAGCTTTAATGCTTGCATTTTTCTTTACCTGGTTACGAAGTAAAAAAGATGGGGTAGCTATCTGGGGCAGTACAGCAAAGCGTGTATTGTTTGCCGTAACAATTCCTCTGATAGCTGGTGGCATTTATTTACTTCGTGAAATTGAAATTGGGAGTTATGGATTGATCGCACCGGGATCATTGATATTTTACGGACTTGCCCTGGTGAATGCAAGCAAATACACTTTAGGCGAGGTGAAATACCTTGGCTATTGCCAGATCATATTGGGTATAATTAATTGCTGGATGATTGGGTATGGTTTATATTTTTGGGCTCTGGGATTTGGAGTACTACACATCATATACGGCGCTTACATGTGGTTTAAATATGAACGGGCCAGCTGATATTGATTGCTGATATCCGGTACTAAATAATGAAATGATTGATTAATGAGCAACCCGATTGATAATTTAAATAAGCTATTCGACAGCCGTGTGCGCTTAGGGATCATGAGTGCACTCATGGTGAACGACGAAATAAATTTTAATGATTTGAAAGAATTACTCAACATAACAGACGGAAATCTTGCCAGCCATTTAAAAGCATTGGAAGAAAACGTTTTTGTAAAAGTTGAAAAAGGATTTATTGGGAGGAAGACAAACACAACGTATAAAATTACAAAGGCCGGGGAAAAAGCTTTCAAATCACATATTGCAGCTTTGGAAAAAATGATCAGGTCTATAGGGTAGTTTTTTTTTGCATCAATACTTTGAAAAACAAAGTACTTTTAAAATGAAGAAACATTACACAACCGTTGGGGTAGCACTGCGAATCTGGTTACTTACCAGTATCATTTCTTCGCTGTTGCTGGGAATCATTTTTTTATTTCGTGATCCGCAATCAGTAACTATGGCGGCAGGATTTGTGTTGCTTGCATCAATCATTGGAAGTATACCAGCTTTTGTTGTAGTGCTAACTTTCCTTTTTGTAATAAAACATGCTGAACTACGCTGGCAGGCAAAGTTCTTTAGGTTGTTATTTCTCCAGTTTGGAATCACCGCTTGCTATGGATTATTTGCAGCTGCGATCAATTTACCAATCAGCATGTGGTTCGGCAGTAATAACGATTTTATTTATCCTTTCATTTTTACAACTGCAATTTTATTTAGCGCTTCCTGTATTGCCACATTCATAATATTGAAGATACTGGCTGCGTATTTCTCTGCCGGCCAAACAGGAAACTTCTTTTATAGTTATACGTTCTCTTTACTTTTTAAAAATACATCTAAAAACAAAATAACAATGGAAACAATTGATCACGAGCAACAGCATCAACCAGGATCGGAGCAACAAACACAATCAAACAAGTTATTGATCAAAGGGCTTATTACAGGTGCCCTGATCTTGCTGATGCTGATCCCAACGATTTTTATAAATAATATAATTAAGGAGCGGGAACAACGTCAAATTGAAGTGGTAAAGGAAGTGAGCAGCAAATGGGCTTCAGCACAAACCCTTTCGGGCCCCTACCTGGTGATCCCTTATGCTGATACAAGCTTGAACAGTGATGGGAAAACGATCGTTGTAAAAAAACAACTTATACTGCTTCCAAATGAACTTAATGTGGATGGAAAAATTTTCCCGGAAGAAAGGCCACGTTCTATTTATAAGGTACTGCTTTATAAAAGTAACCTGAAGTTGACAGGATCATTCAAACCTAAATGGCCCATCGATATAAATCCCGCAAGCATTGATTTTGCAAATGCAAGACTCTGTTTTGGGATCAGCGACTTCAAGGGAATTGAAGAAGAGATCAAAGTTAATTTCAATAATCAATTGTTGCCATTAACTCCCGGCTTGCCTTTGGGCGACCTCGACGCAGTGGGCCTATCCGTTCCTGTTAGTTTTAATGCAGAGGCAATTAATGCTGGCATCCCATTCGATATGCAGGTGAAGATAAAAGGAAGCGAACAATTGCATTTTATGCCCTTGAGTGCCAACAGCAAATTCAGCCTTAGTTCCACCTGGGCCAGTCCATCCTTTGATGGAAATGTTTTGCCGAATGAAAGAAATGTTACTGAGAAGGGTTTTACTGCAAAGTGGAATTTCAACCAGGCGAACCTCCCATTTGGAACCGTACTAAAAGAGGGAACGATCAATAAAATAAATTTAGCATTTGGTGTAAGTATGGTTCAACCAGCAGATCAATATGATAAAACCATGCGTTGCGTTAAATATGCGATCCTTTTCATCGGGCTGACTTTTGCATTGTTTTTTATAATTGAGATCATGCAACGAAAAGCTTTTCACCCGGTGCAGTATGTACTGGTTGGCCTTGCACTTGTTATTTTTTATACACTGCTTTTAGCCATCAGCGAGTATATCTTATTCGACCAGGCATACCTGCTTGCTGCGTTTGCCACAGTTTCGCTTATTTCACTTTATGCCAAAAGCCATTTCGCCAGCTGGAAAACAGCCTCAATTTTCTTCCTCACACTTGGTCTCTTGTATGGATTTATTTTTATCCTGATACGGTTGGAAGACACTGCGCTGCTTGTGGGTAGCATTGGATTGTTCATCGTACTGGCACTGGTGATGTATGCAAGCAGGAGGATTAATTGGTACGGGAAGAGTGCTGAATGATGCGTTCAGCGAATGATTGCGTTATAGGATTGAAAGACGGATGATACGGAC
>JBDSBG010000194.1:0-23507 GCA_039921685.1 Ferruginibacter sp. | reverse complement strand
GCGTTTGGGCAAATTTTATTTTTGTTCCGCTTCCAAAAATGGCTCGCAGGTTTTGTAGCTCCGAATTATTATCTCCGGATAAAACATGCATTTTATAGCCTGCCTTTTTTAAAGCAGCAATACTTTTTCTTATTCCATTGCGATACTGGTTCCTGATCGTAAAAGTTCCTTTAAATTCCCCGCCGATCTGTACATGAATATGAGTAGCCCGATCAATATTTAAAACATCTGTATTTGCACCGCTTATCAACACTGAAGAGCCGATTTTTACCGGAATTCCATCAACTAAAGCCGAGAGGCCCTGCCCAGGAAATTCCTCGAACTGTTCAACCGACAGTGGGCCGGGTTGACTGACATTTAAATGATGGACAATTATTTTGCTTAGGGGATGCGTAGATTGTTTACTGACATTGCTGATTATTTTTTTTTCAAAATCATTTAGCGTGGTTCCGAAATAAGTTACAACCGATTGCCGTGGTTCCGTGATTGTCCCGGTTTTGTCAAATACAATTGTATCAGTGGCGGCAAAGGCTTCAATTACATTGGCATTTTTAAAGTATAATTTATTTTTCCCGAAGATGCGCAGCATATTACCATAAGTAAATGTTGCAGACAGTAGTAGTGAACATGGACAAGCGACAATCAGTACCGCTGTGGTTGCTGGAATTATATTCAGGGGATTCGTTAACAACCAGAATAGAACAGTTGAGGAGGCGATGGCCAGTAAGGCTATGGTAAAATACCTGCTCCAGGGATGTATGAAAGATTCTTTTTTATTTTTTTCAGAATGGAATATATCATTGTTCCACAATTCGGTAATATAGCTGTGTGATACATTTTTTACTACTTCCAGTTGGATGGCATTTCCTATTTGTTTCCCACCGGCGTGTATCAGCTCGCCATGTTGTTTTTGAATGGCGATATTTTCACCGCTCACAAAACTGTAGTCAATATTCGCAATGCCTTTTACCAGGATGCTGTCTGCAGGAACCATTTCTCCATTGCGTATAATAATATGGCTACCTTTTTTGAGATTTGTGACAGGGATATTTTTTTCCATTATTCCATCTATAACTGTTACGCCCAGGGGAAGAAAGGAACGGTAGTCCCTGTTGAATGAAAGCGAATCATATGTTTTATCCTGGAACCATCGGCCGATTAACATAAAAAAAACGATTCCTGTTCCTGAATCGAGGTAGCCGGCTCCATCGCCACTGATTATTTCGTAATAGCTTCTAAAGAAAGTAACAATAATTGCAAGGGCAATAGGGAGATCAATATTAATGTAGCGTTGACGCAATCCTTTCCAGCCTGATATAAATATAGGCGCTGCGCTGAAGAATAGAACGGGTACTGACAACAGCAGGTTCAACCAGCTAAAAACTGTTTTTAAGCCATGTTCATTCAGGTGCCCCGATGAAAAATATTCCGGGAAGCTAAGCATCATGATATTGGCAAAACAAAATCCAGCCACACCTATACGGTATATTTTTTTTCTATTTAGCGAATTTGTTTTTTTTCTTTCCGGCTCCTCCGGATTTTCTCCCGCTTCATGCAGGCTGATTACGGGCTCATAACCTATGAACGCCAGTAGTTCTACTATTTTTCTTAAAGAGATTACAGCGGGATTAAAAGATATGAAGATTTCTTTTCGCTGAAAGTTTGACCTCGAAACAATGATACCCGGCTCGATGCGATGAAGGTTTTCTAACAAATAAATGCAGGATGAACAATGAATCTGTGGTAAACTGAATGTTAGGTTTATTTGATGTTCGCTGCTGAATTGGATAAGTTGTCTTATAACAGAAGGGTCGTCAAGGTATTCAAAACGCCTGCTTGTGAATTTCCCTTTTGCTTTGATACCTGGCGTTTTATCAAGATCGTAGTAATCGCATAAATTATTCTCACTCAGCAGAAGGTAAACCTGCCTGCATCCGTTGCAGCAAAAATATTTCCCTTCAATCGTTATTGATTCAAGGCAGGGATCACCACAATGATAACAGCTTTCAGCCCCGTCGTTCTTAATGTTTTTGATGAGTAAATTTTAGATTTCAAAGCTATACTGCCCTGCCGCCAGTTTAACTGATTTTAATCATATCATTCCCTGACTTTGCTTACTGATTATTTACTGAGGGTTGAATACTTTTATATCAATGAATCCAATCATAATAGTTGACAGCAATAAAGAAGATGCCGATTTTCTTGTTCAATCATTGATTGATGAAGGAGCACAGGCTGGGTTCCGCTATTTTAATTCCACTGGCCCGGCATTGGAATACTTAAACAGCACCGTTGATCGGCCTTCTGTCATCATCAGTGATATTAATCTGCCGCAGGTAAATGGTTTATCATTTAAGCGTTCAATCAATGATACTGGTAACCTGCGCAGTATTAATATTCCTTTTTTTTTCTTTTCAGCAACAAAAAATGCGGAGCTGATTGATGAGGCACTTTGTTTATCGGTACAGGGATATTTTCAAAAACCGGATAACATCACTGATTATGATATCGTTGCTAAAAAAATAAAAAAATACCTGGACGACCAGCATTTGCGGCCTCATGCGTTAATCAATTAAATGTTTAAACATCACGGGAAAACCCGGACATTACAGCACAATTTAAAAGTGGCATCGCTTTTATCATTTGTGGCAGGGTTGGTAAATGTAGTTGGATTTTTCGCTGTGCAAAAATTAACAACAAATGTTACCGGCCACTTTGCTTTTTTTGTTGATGAGGTTTTTAAGTTAAATATGCTGCAGGCGTTTATCTACTGTTCTTATATCCTTTTTTTTCTTTTAGGATCCTTTGTTTCGAATTTTATTGTTGAGATTATGTCGAGAAGGAGTGAGCGGTACATCTATATAGTTCCTGTAAGCCTGGAATGTTTGATCCTCTTTTTAGTTGGACTTGCCAACAAGAATATGATCATACAACATCCTGACCTGGTTGCATGTAGCCTGTTATTTTCTATGGGGCTTCAAAACTCATTGGTTACCCAGATATCAAATTCAGTGGTAAGGACAACCCATTTAACAGGATTATTCACTGACCTGGGAATTGAATTATCGCAATTGTTCTTTTATAAATCGGAAGAGCAAAAACAAAAACTTGCTTCCTCCATCAGGCTAAGGGTAACAATAATAAGTTTCTTTTTTATTGGCGGTGTTGCGGGCGGTATTTTCTATTCAAAGATCTCCATACACAGTTTGTTGATTGGCGCAGGTGCCTTGTTAGCAGGGATGATCTATGATGAAATAAAATTTAAAATAATTATTTTAAGAAGAAAACAAATAAACACTTAATTCTTTTTTGCCAACCATCATGCAATTTGAACAAATTTATACCGGATGCCTTACACATGCTGCTTATTATTTAGAAAGTAATGGCGAAGCCGCAATCTTTGATCCCTTAGGTGACACAGGTACTTACATTGAAAGGGCTCACAATGATTTTTCCCGGATCAAATATGTTTTTCAAACAGATCTTCATGCTGATTCCATGAGCGGGCATCTTGACCTAATCAAAAAAACCGGGGCAAAGATTGTTTTTGGGCCAACTGCGGATCCGGTATATGAAGCGATTATCGCAGAAGATAACGAGGTATTCAGAGTTGGAAATGTTTCGGTAAAGGTTTTACATACGCCCGGTCATAAAATGGAAAGTACTACCTATTTGATAACAGATGAAAATGGAACCGGGTTTGGCATTGTTACAGGTGAACTTTTATTAATAGGTGATGTGGGAAGGCCTGATCCTTGCCGGGGAAGCAGCCCAGGACTTACCAGGCAAAAACTGGCAGGATGCCTGTATGATTCACTTCGGAATAAAATAATGCCTATGAATGATGGTTTAGTAATTTATCCAAACCATGGAGCAGGTATGGCCTGTGGTAAAAGGATGAGCAAAGAGATCTTCGATACATTGGGCCATCAGAAAAAAGTAAACTATGCATTGAAACCCGCATTAACTAAAAGCGAGTTTATAAAGCTAATTAACTGTGGGGAAGAGATCGGCCACTGATAGCTGATGATAAATGCCAGTATACAAAAGATCTTCCTTCTCTGTAACAAATATCACCTATAACGTGTAACTGTAGCCGTAGTTTTGATTTTATATGAATGCTGTTTAACCAAAAAAAAGGATGGCTCCAGTGCTGGTTTCTCATCATTTTATACAATTTTAATGGAAACGAATGTCTTTTACCCGGATTAAAAAAATTCTCTCAAAAATCAATGACAATGGCAAAACATGAAATAGAAACACAATGGATGGGTAAGATGCAATTTAATTCCCTGGTAAACGGCCACACGATAATTATGGATGCGCCGGAGCGGGTGGGAGGTGAAGATCATGGCCCCATTCCCAAACCGTTTATTTTAACTGCTCTTTCTGGCTGCACCGGAATGGATGTAATAGCAATTCTTAATAAGGCGCATAAAGAAATACAGGAACTTGATATTAAAGTCACCGGCGAATTAAGCAAACAACAGCCAATTGAATATATCGCCATGCATGTTTTTTATGACTTTAAGGGTGATGAATCCTGTAAGCAGGATGCCCTGGAAGCAGTGAAAGTTTCACAGGAAAAATATTGTGGCGTAAGCCATATGCTTAGAAAGGCACTGCCCGTTACCTGGGAAATTAATTATAATGGCATACAGGAATTTAATAATAGCATTGCAGTTGCCGAAAGGGCGATTTAGGGATAAGAAATAAGGAATAAGAAATAAGGAATAAGGAATAAGGAATAAGGAATAAGGAATAAGGAATAAGAAAGTGAGCTTTGCGGAAAACGAGTAACAGCAGGAAAATTAGGAGATCTAGTTTCTTAGTTGTCATTTCGTACATTTAATCAAATAAGGAAAAAGAAATAATTAATAAGGAATGGTAAAGTGAATTGTCATCAAAGGGATAGCAGTCCGGTTATCACGAACTCCACTTTCTTATTTCTTATTTGTTATTTTGTGTTCCCTATTTTTTCTTCGGCTTTATTTTCAGGTGCCAGCGTGTTAATTCCAAACAATGCGTACAAGGGGCAGTAGCCAATTATAGCGGTAAGCAAGAGTATTAGTATCAGCACTTCGAAGAAATACACCTGCGGGTAGTGCGCAAGCCCGGTAACTATAAACACGATAAATGCACCAACCATTACCAGTCTCATGATCCTGTCCGTTTTACTTGTGTTTCTTTTCATTTGAATAAAATTGTAAAATGTATTTAAAAAATGTAGTTCGGCATTGATGATCCTGCCTTAGACCTTTTCAGCTTCGAAACTATAAGCTAAAATAGGAAGGTGGTTGTTTCAATTTTATGAAAAAGGTCAACAACATAAATGATGTTAATCATCTCCCCTCATTATTCCAATCAGGAAAACCGTAACGGTGTGAGGCTAATTTCATTTACTAAAGCGATAACAATGAAAGAGACTCAATTAAATAACAGATGCGGGATGCTGTATCCAGGCGAATATATTCCTCTACCTAAAATGGAATCAATGCTTAAAAGGCGACGGCAGTTTAAACGCATCAATGAGCACCAGGCGCATGTCACAATGTTTGAGAAAAAAGATTGTTTTATGTTTGAAGTTGCATTGCCTGCTGCGAAAAGGGAAGAGATTTTTTTTGAGATCTTCGACAATACATTGTCAATAGTGGTTTTACCGCCCGGTGATTCTCTTGCCAAACAAAATTCATCTACCATTAAATTTGGCGGCCGTTCAATGGAGAGATCCATCAACTTACCTGAATATGCTGATGCGGAATTTATCAGCGCAGAATTTAAGCAAGGGGTTTAATAATTTGTGTACCTAAAATGGATATCGCCTTTAAAGAAGTAACACAGCAGGTAGTAGTTTATTGATTTATAAACCTTGTATCCGGGATTAACAAGTAGTCCTCACGTGATCTTTTAATCATTTCAATTTACGACCAGCGAATTATCCTAAATCGGCTTGCCTCTCAGAGCGGTCATTGATGCAGTGCCATTACAGGTACATGGCAATGCAGCACCAGGTGCTCTGAAGTGCTCGTATAAACAAAGCGGTCAAAGAACCCCCTTCGTTTCGGTAAAACGATCAGCAAATCAATCTGATTGGTTTCGGCAAAATCCATGATAGCAACATCTGTATTTATATCATCAATAAACTGATAGATTGGCTGTATTGGATCGAGAGCTTCTTTTAGCCAATCCGCATTTAAGTTTGCCATTGGATGATGCCCGTGCTCCTTTCCTACGTTGATAATGTGCAGTTCGCAATTAAATTCTTTGACCAGCATTTTGATTTCTTCCATGGGCACTGCTTCTGTACTACCAAAATCACATGCAAAGGCAATCTTTTTGATAGTGGAGAAATTCACTCCTGCGGGTACGGTTATCACCGGCCATAAAAGATGCTTCACTGCGTGTACGGCATGGCTGCCAAAAAGAAACCTTTCTGTAGCGGTAGTGCCCTGGCTGCCCATAACTACGGCGTATGGTGATTCTTTTTCACAAACTGCTTTTAGCTCGTTCGAAAAGGAACCCATCCTGAGTTCGGAAACAATCTTCAGTTTCCCGGACCCGATTTTTTTCCGGATCTGCTGAACCTGCTCTTTGAGTTCATCTTTGGCCTCTATTGTTATCCCCCTGGGACTATTCGTAGTTACTACTCCCCCAAAAACTAGCGGTTCCGGGGAAACGTGGAAAAGCAAAAGATCAGCGTTGATAGCGATCGCCAGGTCTGCAGCATAGTTTGCGGCGTTAATTGCTGAAGCTGAAAAATCAGTTGCAGCAATAATCATCTTATTTTTTATTTTCATATTCTTTTATGATTTTGGAAAGTGGATGTCATCAGCAATTTCTCCTGCCCAGCTGCGGGCCATCTCTATCGCAACCTTCACGTTGGATTCTTTCAGCCGCTTTTTGTCATTTGGTTTCCATAGCCAAAAACTTCTTGAGCCGAGGAGCCTGGCTTTTTTATCTGTAAAAATATTTTCAAATTTACGTTGCGATCTTTTCGTACTGCCTCCTCCTAACGTTATGGCGACCACGTTTTTATTTTCCAGTTTTATCTTTTTAACAAGCCCGGTAATCGCCGGGTCGGGTGACCAATTATAAGTATTGGCGCAAAATATATAAAGGTCGTAGGAGTTCTCTTTGTCCAATATGCCAGCGACCGTATTGACAGAAACATTCCATTTGTTTTCCGAAAATACTTGTCCAACTGATTCACATATTTGTTGATCAAGGTTGTAAAATGGGTCAGGGTCATACACAATAAGGGCCTTTCAATTATCACGTTGCATACCTAGCTGCAATGACCTGGCAGGACCTTTTCTCTCAGCCAAAATGGTTAAGATTAACCAGGATAACAGCACAACTAATATTATTACAACCAGCATTGATTTAATTTTCTTCCATGATATTATTTAATTGCTTAGCCAGCTTGCAACTATCCTTGTTTTACATTCTTTATTGTATTCATTACGGTTCTTATTTCTTCCATTAGCTCGAGCTGCGTGTTCTGAACTTCAAACAGTGTTTTCATTTGCTCTGTCATCAACAAGTCCAGTTTACCATGAAGATTTCGTACTTCAATTTCTGACTTAAGATTTATCATGTAGTCGTTAATGCCACGCTGCCTGTCTTTTTCTTCTTTCCGGTTTTGACTCATCATTATTACCGGCGCTTGTAAAGCTGCAAGCGTTGATAACACAAGGTTCAACAGTATAAAGGGAAATGGATCAAATGGTTTTCGTAATAAACTCGCATTCACAAAAATCCAAACCAGCATGATAAACGCAAAGCTGAGAATGAACTTCCAGCTTCCGCCGAATTTTGCAACCTTGTCTGCCAGCCTGCTTACGAAAGGGGGATTGCTGTCTTCAAATTCATCCAGCTTTTCAGACAATAATTTTTCTTCTTCTACGGCGCTTCGAACAATTCTTGTCAATTTCTGAAGCTGCTCATTTTCAACATTAAAAAGTTGTTCAAGTTTAGGGGTTTCCATCTTAATTTGATCGTTAATGTGATTGCTTAATAGTTGAGCAATTTCAAATATAATAATAAAGCGCCCATTCCTGGATGATTAAAGTTAGAAGCACTAATGACCGGGATCACATAAGTATCGAATTTGGGGTTTCGACTAAGTAAGCTGATTGGGGTTTTCGCTGTGATTCGTAAAACAAGAGATATTAAACATCGTTGTATCGGCAATATTCTTTAATGCTTCTTTGGTAAGAAATGCGTGGTGAGATGTTAGCAATACATTTTTATTGTTGATCAGCGACTTCAATACCTGGTCATCAATTCCTTTCTTGGAATAATCATTGAAGAAAATACCTTTTTCCTTTTCATATACATCCGTACCTAAACAGCTGATTTTGCCATTGTCCAATGCTTCCAGTACATCGGCAGTGTTTATTAATTTACCACGTGAAGTATTTATAAGCATTACGCCATCCTTCATGTTCTGAATGGATGTTTTATTTACAAGGTACTGGGTGCTTTCATTCAATGGCGCATGGAGTGTAATGATATCAGACAGGTGGCATAGCGCTTCCATTGTCACATATTTCAGCCCATACTTTTCAACCAGCCCTTTATTTTCTTTGATATCGAACGCAACCAGTTGGCAGCCGAATCCATTTAATATTTTGCAAACAACTTCACCAATTTTACCGGTGCCAACGATGCCAACCGTTTTGCCATCAAGATTGAAACCAATAAGTTCGTTGATGCTGAAATCATAACGATTCACATTTTCATTGGAACGGATAAGATGGCGGCTTAGTGCAAGTATTAATGCTACTGCGTGTTCCGCAATGGCATTTGGCGAATAACCGGGAACGTTTGCCACTGTAATTCCAAGTGCTGTTGCTTTTTTTATATCAATATGATCATAACCCGTCGAACGTGTTACAATAAATTGAATGCCTTCTATTTTCAACCGCGATAAGATATCTGCTGATACTTCATCGGAAGTAAAAATGGCTATACCAGCACAGCCCGAACATAGCGATACATTATTACTGCTCAAGGGTTCACTGATATAGATAAGTTGATAGCTATTTTTATTTGCATCATCCAGGTAGGGCTCTTCAAATGCATGGCTGCTATAAATGGCGATTTTTTTCATAGTTAGTTAATGAGAAGCTAAACCCACCATTTGTTTTGGAGGATGTTTTTATTAAAATGTTTTCGGTATAAGATGAACAATGCTGCTGCCGAGGTAATGCTAAATGGAAATGCAGACCCGGTTCCCAATGGCGCAATTGCCAGGAGGAAAATAATGCCACCCATGCATGAAAGCTTGACGATGATTTCTCTTGCCAGCAATCCAAATCCAATTAGTAGCTGGCCCAGCGCTATGCAGCTAACATATCCCGTTATGTGCCGGGCAAATTCGCCCTTGATTATGCCGGCATAGAAGGGGATAGCATATTTACTATATTCCAGGTAAACCAAGGGATCTGTATGCACTGTTTTCCAGTTAAGTACCGCTGCGCAAATAAATAGAATTGAAAATAAGATCCTGGCGATATTTTTTCTTTTCCAGCTTAGCAATAACAGAACCAGCGCCACGATATTTGAAATGACAGTGGCGATAATGATTTCGTCCTGGGTCATATAGGTGATTTTGTTTTGTAGTACCCGATACTTGTCCTTTCTTGTATCGCAGAAATGATGATCATTCGTATTGTCCATCTTCCAGGTACCTGTCAGCAATTTCAGCCTGCGGCCTGGGTTCGGAGGATTGCTTGCCCATTTCATTCTGTTCGCCCAGCGTCCTGTTGTCTGTTTTGGTGGTTTCAATCCACACATCCTTTTGCTTCCTGAACACCTGGATGAAGAGCCCGTATCGCTTCATGAACTCCTGTTCAAAATCTGCTACAGAAAGTTGAGGATCCAGCAGGATCCTGCTCGCTTCCATCGCCGGGTTTATGTCTTCAAGGGATATATTGCCTTTTATCATCTCTGTTTCAGGAGATGGATCAGTTACATTATGCTTTCGATTAAAAAATTCAATTTTTAAGAAAGGGAATTCTTTATTAAAAGCATTTTTAATGCTGTTGCTTTTCTTTGTGCGGTTTATTGTTAGGTTCATATTGTTTATTTATGTTCGAAAATAGCATTACCTCTCACTTTAAATCATGACACAGTATGACGGTACATATGATGTTAATCATGTTTCTTTCTTACCCGTGTCATTATATTTCTTTTCCCGGATTTTTAGCTTTGAAAAAACAAGTAAAATGAAAAATATTTTTATTGCGACTGATTTTACAGCAGCATCAAACAATGCTGCATTGTACGGCATCGAACTTGCTAAGCATTATCGTGCCAAAGTTTACCTTTTCCATGCCTACCAGGATCAGAAGGCCAAAACAGGCAGTTTATTACATGGTGATGATATTGATTTGTATTCAGTTTCGCAGGAATGGTTGAAAGACCAGGCCGCGTTGATCACTAAAGATGCCCGGATAAACCTCGAGTTATGTTCAGGAGAAGGCCCTGCCGCTGAGACCATCATCAAAACCGCCTCAGAGAAAAATGCAGACGTCATCATCTGCGCTATGAAAGGAACGGCGAAAACATTCAAAAAAATATTTGGAAGCGTAACCCTGTCACTGCTGAATAAAACGAATATTCCAATGATCGTTGTGCCTGAGACCGTAATTTTTCAAAAGCCTTCTCACATAGCCCTTGCATTAGACAAGGATCCGGCAACCAGCCCCACTACTTTGCGCATATTGAGGAATATTGGGGAGCAGTTTTTTTCAAAGGTTAGTATTGTTTATGCGCTTAAGGAAAACTTTGATGAGAATGAAGTTATCAAATTCAGCCCCCCGGTTAATATTTCTGAGATCTCACACCTTTACCCTAAATATGAATTTCGGGTAGGCGCTGATGTTGTATCCACTGTGGAGGATTTTGCAAATGAACGGTCAATCAACATGCTTGCGGTTGTTCCACATAAACATACACGGGCACAACGGTGGTTTACGGAGAGCGTTACACGCAGTATCGTGCTTAAGGCTAACCTTCCCGTACTGGTACTGCCGCAAGTAATAGATATAGCAGTTGATGCCGATAGCGGTATGGAAACAATAAGGCAGGCATGGGATGATCAAGATCTAAAAAAGGAAGCATATCATTGTTAGCAGAAACAAGTGCGAGCAAAAAGCAGTTTTTGTTCTGAGCCTTATCAAAAAAAGCATGTCGAAAAACAGGCCATTGGTATTGTATGTATTGTTGATACTAATCCTTTTCCTTGCGTTTGGTGGGCTTTACAGAGGGACAATACTTGTGAAGGATCCTTCAGGACAGTTGCTCCAGCTCGATATAAAATTTATTCAGCAAACATTTTTTAGAAATTACCTCTGGCCAGGCGTTATATTACTAATCTTCAATGGACTGTTCCCATTATTTGTATCAATTGGATTGATAAAAGGAAGATGGCTGCTATGGCCGGAAAAATTGAATATCTTTAAAACGGGAAAATGGCCCTGGGCGTTTTCGCTTTATGCTGGAATCATATTGCTGGCCTGGATTATGATACAATTGATGATCATTGGATATATTGGCATACTGCAGGTTTGGCTTGCAATAATAGGTATCACAATATTAATGCTGACCCTAACACCCACAATTAAAAACTATTTTAAAAAATAATGCTTCCCGTTATAAGTCTTACATTAAATCCATGCATTGACCTGAGTGCACATATACCTGAATTGAAACCCGACAAAAAATTACACTGTCATACTTTGAAAAAAGAGCCGGGTGGGGGTGGTATCAATATCAGCAGGGTGATTCAAAGGTTTGGTGGCAGTACAATTGCTGTGTACCCGGCCGGTGGATATACCGGTGATTATTTTAATAAGATGCTTGATCATGAAAACGTGAGATCAGTAAGGATTCACATAAAAGATTTTACAAGAGAAAATATTGTTGTAAAAGAAGATTGTTCAAACCTGCAATACCGGTTTGGAATGCCCGGGCCTGTTATGCAACAAGACGAATGGGAGAAAATACTGTTCGAATTATCATCCATTGAGGAGATGGGATTTCTTGTTGCAAGCGGAAGCCTGGCAGATGGCATTCCCAAAGACTTTTTTGCAAGGGTGGGTGAGATTGCAAAACAAAAAAATGTAAAATACATTTTGGATACATCCGGTGAATCATTGAAACCTGCATTGGCAAACGGCGTGTACATGATAAAACCAAACCTGGGAGAACTGGCCATGCTCGCAGGAGTTAAGGAGTTGAATAAAACAACAGCCACATTGGCTGCCAGGGAAATTATTTCAAACAAGCAGGCTGAAGTTGTGGTTGTGTCAATGGGGGCCTCGGGTGCTTTGCTTGTAACTGCTTCTATTGCTGAACAGATTGTAGCCCCTGCTGTAAAAATAAAAAGTACAGTCGGTGCCGGCGACAGTATGGTTGCCGGGATTGTACTGGCACTTTCAGAACAAAAACATATAACGGAAGCAGTTCAGTTTGGCGTGGCATGCGGTACTGCAGCAACCATGAACGAAGGAACCGGACTTTGCAGTAAAGAAGATGCAATGCAATTGTTTAAGTTGATTACAGGATAAGCAAAGCACTTACGGTGTAGCGTAATGCCTTTTGTTGTGAAGTAAAAAACTATTCCTTTCCCGCAGGGAAACCCCTGAAGATCTGTTTCACCGCATCTTGTATCACATCCCTGGGCCGTTTATCCATTGTAGAATTGATGGCATTCAGCGCCGATCCATGCCAGATCAATGCATTTGTTTTTGCATCGAAAATCTCAATGATAAGCGGGCTTTCCGGGAATCCGAAATCATATTTTGCGCTGCTGCTATAATTCTTATAGTAAGGTTCAATTTGTGTCTGTTGGTGCTGCCGGTCATTCAAAGTATCAGCAACTGCAACTTTACTTGTTACAACACAACGGTAACTAACTGTTAATGCTCCACCGGAATCTAATAATTGGTAATGATTTAATTGCATCTGCACGTTAACAGCTTCCCGTATTCTCTGATCATTGAGTTCATTATAGTAAACAGGATGCGTTTCTGCGCCTTTAATTTTTTCAAATTGCCGCCAGCTAAATGTTTTGTGATCGCTAACTTTATTTTTTTTACCTGGAAACTTAGAAAGCCTTGGGCTAGAGCTACAGCAAATAAAGAATATACTAAGCAACACGATAGGAATAAATGATTTCATTATCTATTTTTTAGATTCACAAATTTGCACCGCATCTTAAAGAAAGCATGCGGCAAGTATAACCAGGTCCATTACGATGCTCAGGACAAATACCGGGATTGTTATTTTGGTTGGCAGCGCGGCAAGATTTATTACAAGGCACATCACGATCGCAAGCATTGGGATAATAAAGTAAAGGATGCTTTTATCTGTTTGGTACAACGCAAACCAGGTGGCAGGAACCAATATGCAGGATTGGATCAGCATTGAAATTGCCAGCCATAAAAGCCTGTTTGTTTCCTGTTGGGCGCACCAGGTATAAAAGCCTGTGAGTGTTAATTTGTTTTCAACATTTGATGAAAAAGCATGTGGATGATGAATAGTGTTTTGCATCTTTTTTCGTTTTAGTAAGGCAAACCTATAATCATCATTGATTTTTTTTTATGAGATCGATCATTTTGAAAAATGATATTGGTCAATTACCAACCTGTTTTTGGTTGGGGCAAAATAGAAGCTTCAACAGCCTGTTGCGGGAATGGGTTTGATAATTTGGATTGCTGAGTTATGGGTTGAGAAACTAAATCCAGGCACTGCCGCAATTGCTCACTTTCTTACCAGATATAAATATGCATCTGCTTGTTAAAGGAACCAAACAGGGGAATGAATATTGGTTCGTGAAGACAGGAACCAAGGCGTGGGAAATGAATATTGGTTCGTGAATACACGAACCAAGGCGTGGGGATCCTTTTTTTACGCCACAAGTGAATGTATTTATGAAAATATTATCACAGGTCGAACTATAAATCGATCCAAGAAGTAATTTTTTATTTCGCAGTTAATCATCAACATTAATATTGAATATCCATTCATCACAGGCTTTTTCCTCTTTAAATGTTTTTTATTCCGGTTCAGCAGATCTTTTTTTTAGAAGCACTCGTTCAGAACTATTTTCACGTTGTCATTAATTTATTAATTAAAACCACACACATGAAAAAGACATTCATCATTTAAATTCATGGGTTGATAAAGTCGTTGCTAATCCAAAAACAATTAGAGAAATAATGGTATAAATCTGACCTATCATTATGAGGAAAGTTATCGAAAACAGCAAATGACTTGGCGTTCAGGGATGTTTACTAAGGCAAACCAAAAAATGGTAATTATGTTAGCAAATAAAGCAAAAGCAATACGTGACGGAAAATATGGTCTGTGTCTTGCAATGAACCTTGTATATAATTTTTTTGCTAAAATCTAATTTTACAAATTGCAAAGAAGAGATTTTAGCTTCAGGCTTAAAATTTATTTCACTTGCTCCTTATCCTTTCAATGGTTGTATCATAGTACAAAACTACGCCAGAGAATGGTTGATCTTCAGTATTAAATTTTGTATTTCATATAACTAGCTGAAGATTGATGCAGATGTGTATAAAATGCAACAACAGTCAATAGAGTTTGAGAACAATTTTGCAAAAATGTGACCTAAGTGTATCCATAAAAAGCAACAAACATTACATAATGTATGACAATTCTTATATAATTCTCACTTTTTGAATGTATGAAAATAATACTTGATTGCGAACTAATGAAACACAGGGATTCAGGCTTGTATCACTATTGCCTGAATTTAGGTCTTAGTGTAGAGAAAATTTTCGATAGTTCAGATAATAGTCACTGTATATCCTTTTATGTTCCAGAGATTGAAAAACGATCATTCGGTAAAGCTGATTCAGTTATTGTAGAACATAAGTATCATAAATTTGCAAAGCCTTTTTTATGTAACTGTGATATCTGGCATGCGCCGTTTCAATCAGGGCGAATCATTCCGAAAAGCAGCCAAATTAAAGTGTTGTTAACGGTACACGATCTAAATCAGTTGCATGAAGGCAAGCCTTTAGAACAACAACAGAAAAGTTTAAGTCATACACAAAGCCTAATCCAGCGGAGTGATGCTATCGTTTGTATCTCAGAATTTACAAAAAATGATGTACTCGAAAATTGTGAAGTAGGCAATAAGCCGGTTTACGTTATCCACAACGGTATCCATGATGTATGTGTTGAAGAGAATTTTATTCCTTCTGTTAAACCCCGCCTGCCTTTTTTGTTCGGGCTGGGTTATATTAATTCAAAAAAGAATTTTCATGTACTTATTCCCCTGCTTAAAAAAAATCCCGGTCTCGAAATGGTTATTGCAGGTCGCCTGGACGAACCTGACTATATTTATGCAATGAGGGAGAGCGCAGAAAAATTAGGAGTATCTGAACGTCTACACATAACTGGCCCTGTATGCGAAAAAACCAAAGGTTGGTACCTAAGAAATTGTCTTGCGTTCATGCATCCGTCCCTTGCAGAAGGTTTTGGTGCCCCTGTTGTTGAAGCTATGCAATTCGGCAAACCTCTTTTTCTTTCAAATAAAACGGCTTTACCCGAAATAGGGGCCAATGCAGCGTTTTATTTCTCAGATTTCAATGAAGATTACATGCAATATCAATTCCAGGAGGGAATGAAGCAATTCAAAAAGTATGAGATGCAGGATATGGTGATAGCGCGGGCTGCGGAGTTTAACTGGCAGAAGAATGCACTAAAGTATATTGAAGTTTATAAATCATTAGTATGAGTAACAACTTAAAGGGAGCCGAATCACTATTAGAACAATGTTGGGATACAACATTGATTCAGGATAATCCTTTACGTAAATCAGAACTATGTAAGGCTAAGGACTGGCAGGCTCAATGGTTTGAAAGATGGTTGGTTGAACTTAATGAACCGGCGAGATTTCACCGCAAACAGTGGGAATTTATTTATGTAATGCAAGCACTATGGGAAAGGAATTGTATTTTGAAAGGTAACAAAGGATTAGTTTTTGCGGTGGGGTCAGAACCAGCTCCATCTATTTTTGCAAATTATGGTGTAGACATTTTAGCAACGGATATCTTCCCGGAGTTAGGTAAAGAATTGGGGTGGGAGGATGCTGATCAGTTATGTTTAGGAATTGAATCTTTAAACAAAAGGAAATTAACATCGGATACACTACTACACAAGCACGTTAGTTACCGTCCGGTCGATATGAACCATATTCCTTCAGACCTGAAGGGCTTTGATTTTAATTGGAGCAGCTGCTCTTTTGAACACCTTGGAAGTATTAAAAAGGGTTTAAAGTTTTTACGCGAACAATTGAATACGCTGAAAGTTGGCGGCTGGGCAGTACACACTACGGAATTTAATATAGCATCAAATGACCGAACACTAGAAACCGGTGATACCGTAATTTTTCGGATGAGGGATCTCGAGCAATTCGCTGCGGAGTTGCGAAATGAAGGACATTTTGTACAAGAATTGGATTACTCATTGGGTGGTTTACCTGAGGACTACCATGTTGACGTGCATCCGCATAGACAGGATGTTCATCTTAAATTACAATTAAATGAATTCGTTGTAACATCCATTGGCATTATTATACAGAAAGGAAAGAAATCTTTTTGGCGGAGATAATAAGTATGCATTAACAGGTAAATACTGATAAAAAGTTTACGAATGGGCAATTTAATTCGCTTCGATCTTGGTAGATTAATGAATGATTTCAACACCCCCTATTTTTTTGAAACGGGCACCTTTATGGGTGATGGGATAGCCTACGCACAATTGTTTCCCTTTAAGAAAATTTATTCAGCAGAAATAATTCCGGAGATAGCCTTACAGGCAAGAAAGCGTTTTAAGGATTATACAGATATTGACATTATTGTAGCTGACAGTATAACGGCATTAAAAAAGCAACTGCCCTTAATTCTTGACAACATTATCTTTTGGCTTGATGCCCACTTCCCGGGAGCAGATGCGGGATTAAATAGTTATGACGAAGTAAACATCGAAGATGTACGTTTACCACTTCAAAACGAGATTGAAACAATTTGTAATCTCAGGAAGGGATTTAATGATGTATTTATTTTGGATGACCTGCGGATATATGAAGATGGCGATTATGAAAAAGGAAATGTACCTCCAGACGCCCTGCCCGCTATGCAAAGAAATATTGATTTTATTTACAAATGTTTTTCTGAAACACACTTTATATTCAAATCCTACCTTGATGAAGGATATATACTTTTGTTCCCTAAAAAAAGATACCGTCATGCACATTTTAAGCTAATGAACATATTCCAAAAAAAAACATTTCCGGAAGATCATTACATGACTTTTTAAAAACTGGTTCCGGGTTTCTATTTGCATTATATGTTAATTCCCTTTTGTAAGGGTCACCTTCCTTATTTGGTAAGTCCAATAATAGATTTTGCCTTGGTACGTTTGTGATTTTCGTTGTTGTATTTCCAGACATCCAAATTATTCTCATTCTTCTTAACAAGCAGGTTGCTTTCAACATAAGTTCAAGCTTTTTTCCTCGAAAGAATGTGATTAAAATTGTTACCGAACAGAGGAATGAAGATTGGTTCGTGAAGACACGAACCAAGGCGGGGGTTGCTTTCAACATAAATTCAAGGTTTTTTCCTCAAAAAGATGTGATTAAAATTGTTCCGAACAGAGGAATGAATATTGGTTCGTGAAGACACGAACCAAGGCGTGGTCATAAAAAACTAAATGCCAACTCTCCCACAAGTCTGGGCCCCCACCAACAAAAAAGCCCATAAACATATTGTTTACAGGCTTTTGAGTCATTTTGTATTTTCTTTTGCGGAGAGGGAGGGATTCGAACAAACTTCCAAACACGTTGCCCAGCTTGATTCCTAGGTCACCTCAAAAATTAACTCACCGATTTACACCACTTTAATTTGCTGTTCTTTGTTGAGTCTTGTTAATTGATAAAGATGCCTATCACCTGTAACAGAAATCCCCTTAATACTTTCTCACCTCATTCAACAATCCCACAATCACATTCTTCACGCCTTCAATAGCAGAACTTTCAATATTGTAAGCCTTATTCCTCAGGCTATCTTCTGAAATATTTTCACTCCTGCCAGTCTTAAAAGTCTTAGAAACCATCCTGATAATATCACTGGCATTTGTATTCATGATAACACCGGTTTCCATTAAGAGCTTTATAGCAATTGACAGATGGGAAACAGTTAGAGTAGTTTTAATCTTACCTGCACGATCTGCTGTTTTATTCTCTTGTGAAATATATTCAAGCTCCTTTTTCTTTTCGAGGAAATAAATTTCTTCTGCCAGCCAGGTCCCAATCTGATCCGCCACACTTGATAATGAAGGATCATAAGCCAACCCGGGAATTTTGACAACCTGGTTAACATTTTTTAATTGCAGATAATAATATTCAAGTATTCGGGCTGTCGCAGATTCTTTGGTTTCAGCATTCTTTAGTTTTTCGATATAGTAGAAGGTGAAAGCAGGATCGTTAAAATTCACTTTTATTAGCAGTGCATAAATATCAAACGCATTTATTGATTCCTGGGTTAACAATTTCCTTACTTCATTTTTAAAAACTTGCAAGTAATCAAGGTCTCTTTGATTCATGAAATTCGCCAGCCCGATGCAATATTCAAAAGGTGATTTAAGTAAATTAATCAGCCGATCATCGATTTCATTTTTTCTTAAAGTTGTCGACGCATCGGCGAGTATTTTTTTGATTTCAAAAGAAAATGAGCAACGTAAACAATCTGGGACTTTATATTCCTTATCATAGTAAAGCTTAAAATCAGCTTGAATCAATTTTAAAATTGCCTCAAGCTTTACAAGTATATTGTTGTAATCATGTAAGTACACTTTCAGCTCAGGATATTTATAAATACTTGCTGCATTTTCTTTTAATAAATAAGAGTGCAGCGTATCCAATAAATTTGTCATCCCATGTTGATGGCCATGAACGTAACACACGATTTGCTTTTCTATTCCACAATTGATGATCTCAAATATCAATGCACTTCCTATTCTTCCCACTTCAGCAAAAATAGATTCAACACATTTTTTTATAAATGCGTTCTTATTCTTTTGTTCATAAAAATTCTTCGGATTTAGGTCAACTGTAACAATTTGTTCCAGCTGCTGCAGTTCATATTTCAAGTTCGCTGCATTTTACTAACGGGAAAATGTAGAAAATAAAAGAGGGCTTTAAATTAATTAAGCCCTCCTAATTGAGAAAGAATGAAAAACAACAACTAAAAATATTGTGTTACTCTGAGTGATGGAGAAATTCTTTTTAAGACATTATCGCAATAAAATACAGGTTCTATTTGTAATTTGCCCGAAAATGGGGCATACCTTCCCAAACCAATCTTGAATGTATTTTTTTCATAAAAGTCACCTTGCCTTCTTATTAAATACCCAAAGGAAAAAATTGGAGTGAGCCGGGCAAAACCATTTAAGTCGCCAGTCATAATATTTTCTCTTTCATAAAGAAAAGTAATAAATCCGTTAACATACAACTTCGAAGAAGCTGAATCTCTTTCACTAAAGCGAAAATGACTTTCATATTGTAAACCAAACTTATGCCTCACAATATTATTCGGCTTTATAAAAACAAATCCGTAACTCGCAGAAGGCACAAAGTAATTTCTATAATTCTGAATATTCAAACCAACTCTAAAAGCGAATGATTGGCTTTTTTCCGGCAATCCTCTAAATGCTGCGGCAGAGATATCGGGATCTTTTTTTAAGTACACGCCCGCAGGCGCTTTATATGCCCAGATGGTATTCACATTCTTTTCCAGGAATTTTACTTTCTCATTCATTCTTCCATCTACATAACTGGTCAGGTCATTTAAATTGTTTAGAAAAAAACTGATTCGATAATAAGAGTATCCTTCATAATACCCAAACATCCCACCTTTCAATTTTGTCTTTACCTTACCCATAATCGTTATGGTATCTTGCTCCAGTTTTAAAAGAGAAGTTTTGCCATTGATAACTACAAAATGAGAACCGGAAGGATAAAATTTCTGTATCCTGATTTTCTTGGTACTGGATGTATCAACGATATAATCAATTCGCCTGGAGAATATCCCTTCTTTCAGCGAATCCTTTAACGGCCTTAAGTCCCGTAGAAATAATGCAACAAGCGAGTCAACATTTCGAACGTACTGCAGGCCTTTAATATCGGTCAATTCGATTTGCATTTTATCATGCCTGGCAAGTTCTATCAAAAACTTTCTTTTGATTTTCGCGACCGGCACTTCAAAAACATCTTCTGAATTGGGCTGGTATTGAGCATAGGAGTCTGATGTGATGCTTATGACAAGCACCAGGAAAAATAATCTTTTCATGTTTTGGAAATTGTTAGTTAAACTTTTGGGTTGATGGTTTAGGATTTATGGAGCTGGTAGCCGCCTCTTTATTTGGTATGTCCAATTCATACCGCCTTGTAAATTTGCGCCACTTTGTAATGTCCTGTTTCAATGTTGGTTGATCACTGTCTACATTATTTATGTGCACGATTTCGTTTTCATTATCATCGGTCGAATCGGGATGAGCAGCAACTGCAATTACCTTTTTAATATTATGTGAAGAATCAATGTCATTTTTTACAAAGTAACTTGTATCGTGTTTTAATTTATCATTGATTGTGTTATGCACATCGAATAAATGTTGATTGTAATTTTTATTGTCACCGGTTTTTTGTTTTTTTATTTCCTGGCGAACAACACTGTTGATCGAATCTGGAATTATGCTCAAATGCTCAATAGGTGTCGGTAATATTTTACGCCGAACAGTTGATGCATTTTGAGATCTATTTATAGTGGTACCATGTTTTTTATTCCATAGTAGCGGACTAACAAGCATTACAACAAGTAACGCTGCGGCCGCCCAATAAAAATATTTTCTCTTCTTGGGATAGCGCTGTTGCAATCTTTGCCAGGCATCGGCATCACTGAGCACATCCTCATCCTGAAAATCTTTAAATTCAGCCACCTTTTTTATCCAGGATAAATTATTTTGATCGTCGTTTATCATATTCTGTTCCATTTTGCAATAATTTTTTTTGAAGAAGGCATCTAGCTTTCGATAATTGTGATTTGGATGACCCTTCAGTAATGCCAAGTAACACGGCAATCTCCTCATGTTTATATCCATCCAAAACATGCAGGTTAAACACCGTCCTGTAACCGTCAGGTAATTCCGAAACCATTTCAAGAATTTTTTCCACTGCGAACTTGCTTATAATCGTATTCTGTTCCGAAACATCCAAAGCTTCATTTTCTGATGTGATAATAAAAAATACTTTGCGTCTTAATCGCACCAGGCATTCATTTATCATAACACTGCTGATCCAGGCTCCTACGCCCTCATCATTTGTGTAATGGAAAGTTTGGATTGTTTTAAAAAACTTGTAGAATCCATCCAGCATAGTTTCTTCCGCATTTTCTGTATTTCTCAAATAACGAATACATAATCCAAGAAATCTCTTTTTATAAAGATTGAGTAAAGCCTTCTGAGCCCGTTGGTCTGCTTTTTTTACGTCCCTTATCAATTTTTCCAAACTCATAAAGAAATGCTTGTTTTGGTATCTTAATTATATCTATGCGATTTTTAAATAAAAGGTTGCCTGAATGTAAAAATATTTTTTTATCCAATTACGGGTAAAGTATAAAAAACTTATCAATAATAGCTGCATCAATTAACTGTTTTCAGCAGTTAAATCCACGGTATCCGTGATCAGTATCCCACCGACCACCTCGATTCTTTTATCCCGTAAGTGGTGTCTTCACGGACCACCATGAAATTTTACTCAATCACCCATGGCGCGTGTCCTCACCGACCATCACCGTGTAGAATTGTTACCAAATTTGACGTCATTCAACAAACTATTTTTTCGACCTAAACCCTTGATTCTACTGCATTCTTGTGGGGGTTGTACAACCCTTACAACCCTTTTCATATTGTTTTTCCGTTTTTATTTGCCTTCATAAAATAACTCACCATGGCAGTCAACATTCTCACCACAGAAGACCTCCAACATTTTAAATCAGAATTACTCGCAGAACTCCGGGCACTATTCAAGACTACATCAGATCCTCCCAAAAAATGGCTCAAGTCTGAAGAAGTGAAGAAGCTTCTAAAAGTTTCACCTGGCACTCTGCAAACACTTCGGATCAATGGCACACTTCAGTACACCAAACTCGGCGGAATCATATACTACGATTTCGAGCACATCGAAAAAACGATGAAACTGAATCTAGGTCTCGCCAAATAAAAAATTGAAAGCCGCTTCATCCTTTGAAGTCCCTTCCCTTCGGGAAGGGATTTAGGGATGGGCCCCAAAATCACCACAATGCATCACCACACCTCATACCGTGGGCGCACCCACACTCAAAAAGAAAATGGCTATAAGGCCAAATTATCTGTTGAAGAGAAAGCATTACGTAGAGCACGAAAGGACTTGCACAAACTTTTTCCATTTATGAAGCTGCATTACATCCAGGATACGCTCGGTACGAAATATCATATTGCCGATTCACGATTGCCGATTACCTCATCCACATCACCTCAAACCCGCCACAAATGAACTATATCCGCCACCTCAATTCATTCTTCACCCTGGTAAAGCAAGATCCTAATCTTACAGCTGCACATGTTAGTCTCTATATGGCAATGTTCCAGTACTGGAATTTCAACCGCTTTAAAAATCCATTCCCCATACAAAGGGATAACATGATGCAGCTAAGTAAGATTGGTTCCAAAAACACTTACCACAAAACGCTGAAGGATCTGCACCAGGCCGGTTATATTTTTCATCACATCCAGGTTTCAAAATTTCAAAATATTAAAATTTCGATGGTTAGGTTGGATGGAAACGAACAAAAAAATGTTGCAAATCAACTTGATATTTTCAGCACAAAAAGTGACGACTTATCGTGTACCGAAATTGATACCGATAGTGTCCCAAATTTGACCGGTATGTGTCCCATAAATGATACCGTATTAGTCCCAAATATGGGACGGTATTATATAAAACAAAACAATAAACATATAAACAGTGTGCAAAAAACACCCACAAAAATCTTCAATAAAAATCTAAATATTTCAAATGCAATAAACGGTTTCGTGCGTGTAGCAAATTCAGTACTTGAAGCAACTAAGAACGTTCCCCTTCCTTTCGGGGAGGGGTCAGGGGTGGGGCCCGTTCCCCTTCCCTTCGGGGAGGGGTTAGGGGTGGGGCCTGGAGAGGGGCCGGGGGTGAGGCTTCTTCCTTCCAAACAAGAAGTCGAATCCTTCTTCCACCAAAACAATTACCCGTCCACCGAAGCCGCTAAGTTTTTCTACTACAATAACGGCAAAGCGTGGATGCTGACAGACAAAATCCCCATCAAAGATTGGCAATCCCTTGCCCACAAATGGATGCTCAACGAAAACCCAAAAAATAAATCAAATGAAAA
>JBDSBG010000193.1:0-29327 GCA_039921685.1 Ferruginibacter sp. | reverse complement strand
ATAATCAAACGAAAATAATTGCCGCTGGAACCAGTACGATGAATTTGCCCTTGAAGAATCTATCAACAGGTATTTATACATTGGTGGTTTATACAAATGATGGTGAATTAATTACAAAAAGATTTATGAAATAGTAATTAAATTTTGCTTTATGAAATATTTCTCTGCATGTGTATTATTGATCATTGCAACATTTACATCTGCTCAAATTGTAAACATTCCCGATGCTCTACCCTTTGTAAAAGGTTCGCAAAATAAAATTGATACCCAATTAAATTAACGTTTTATGAAATGCCTGGCAACCTGCGTACTATTATTAATCGTGTCATTGGTATCCGCACAGATTGTTGTCATACCTGATCCAGCCTTCAAATCCTTCCTGGTAAGCCAGTATGATACTAATGGTAATGGAGAAATTGAATTAAGCGAGTCTTCGGTAGTAACAGACCTGCACATTCCTGACGTACTCGATGTTACAGGGATACAGTCCTTTATCAATGTTCAAAATATAACCGGATCTGGCACACATGTAACCAGTCTTGATATCAGCGGAATGTTGCAATTAGTGTCACTTACGTTCACGGATAACCAGGATATCACATTAATCAATGTATCCGGCTGCAATAATCTTCGTACGATGAACTGTAACTCCAGTAACAGTAGCGGCGAAATGAACATTATACTCGGTGACATACACAACCTGCGAGAATTAATTCTATTTGAATGCCAGGTGGCAACATTGGACCTTAGGGGCCAGGATAGCTTATCTATACTACAGTTAGGAGGAGTTTTTAGTCATGTCGGAACACTTAACATTAGTGGCCTTACAAAAATGAAGCGATTAAATGAATTTGGTAAAATTGATAATTTTATTGCACGCAATTGTCCAAATCTCACCTACTTGAATTCTGGATCAGGCAGTACTGGTGTGAATTATTTATTCGATGTAACAGGGTGTGTAAACCTCGACACAGTGATGATTTATGAAAGTAACCTTCAAAGCATGGATTTCAATACCTGCCCCAATCTGAAACGTTTATTTGTTTATATTAGTTCACCCGGACTTGAATATCTTAATCTTAAAAATGGCACCGCTGCATCCAACATCAGCATTGGCATTGCCGGCGGAGATCCAGTTCCTGTTCTAAATGTGTGTGCAGATGATTTTGAAGTAGCAGATTTACAAAATAATTTCGCAAATTATGTGGGCACCGTAAATCTGAGTCCTTTTTGTTCGTTTTTTCCGGGAGGTAACTACAATACCATTTCCGGGAAAATAGGAATCGACCTTGATGATAATGGTTGCAGCGATGCAGACCCCGGCATGGCAAATTTACCCGTAAGAATTATCAGCCTCGCAGGAGATACAATCATCAAATACACTAATACACTTGGTAAATATGTCCTCTTTCCATATGCGGGTGATTTTACAATTACACCTTATTTCCCTTATCCCTATTTTAATCTTACGCCTACATCCGGAAATATCAATTTCAATCTCGCAAATAGTTTGGTGGATTCATTTAATTTTTGTGTTGAAGCTACTGGTGTACACAACGATCTCGAAATTACGTGCCTGCCACAAATACCAGCAAGACCGGGAATGATTGCATCATATAATCTTGTGTACAGAAACAAAGGCAATACGATACAATCCGGAATGGCGCAGTTGAATTTTGATAATAATAAAATGAATTTCAATTCAAGCTACCCCGCTGTCACCTCCCAGGCGCCGGGTCAATTGTCATGGGCTTTTACCAATCTTCTGCCTTTTGAAAGCAGAACTTTCTATGTCTCTTTCAATCTGCAGGCATCGCCAATAAATAACATTGGTGATACACTTATCTTACTTGCTACCATAAACCCGGTAAGCAATGATGAAACACCGCTCGACAATAGTTTCATTTTGCCTCAGCAGGTGCGGAGTTCTTTTGACCCCAATGATAAGTTATGCCTGGAGGGAAGTAAAATAGTTGTTAGCGATATTGGTAAATATTTGCATTACATTATACACTTTCAAAATCTTGGAAATGATACTGCATTCAATGTTGTAGTAGCGGATACGCTGGCCGGTAATCTTGATTGGTCAAGTTTTGATTTTATAGCCGGCAGTCATCCTTGTGAGGTACAACGAAACAGTGATAAACTTCTATTTTATTTTAAAGACATCCATCTTCCTTATGCATCGATCAATGAACCTGCAAGCCACGGATATGTTGCCTTTAAAATAAAGCCGAAGAATACCCTTATCATTGGAGACACATTGAATAACAAGGCAAGTATTTATTTTGACTTTAATACGCCTGTTGTTACCAATACGGCCAGCACTATCGTGGTGCCAACTTCGCCATTGGCAGTAAAGCTTGAGTACTTCGCTTTGGTAAAAAAGGATGAATCCAATCAACTGGCCTGGAAAGCGCCATCCACAACTGGTATCACGGATTTTGAAATTGAAAGAAGCAATGATGGTATTTACTTTACCAAAATCGGCAACATCAGGGCAACTGTTGATCAATGCCAGTCGCCATTTTATTTTACAGATACAAAACCGTTCAACGGCAAAAATTATTATCGACTGAATATAACAGATGCAGGCGGAGTATCTTTTTATAGCAAAGTGCTGGTTGCAGAAAGAGCAAAGTCCGGTTTGTCAATTATTACTGCTATCGTAAGCGACAGAGATAATACGATCGTTTATTTTAATGCATCTAAAGAACAAACTGTTCAAATGAAAATGATCGCAGCAGATGGAAGACTGGTTTATAATCAGACAACAACAATTGCAGCAGGAAGCAGTACAATGAGTTTGCAGGTACAAAATCTTTCAACTGGTATTTATACTTTGGTTATTTCTACACCTGAGGGGAAGGTGGTTACAAAACGCTTTGTGAAATGATTTACTTGTAAGAAAATGATTGCTATAAAATACTTATTGACTGGCATGCCTTTTTCGCTGCTTTTATCATAATCGAAGATTGTAAATATTCCTGGCGCAGTTTTTAAGTCGTGCTGGTAAAATCAATTTACTCCAGTTATTCTTAACCTCATTTCAAAATCAGTAAGGCTTGATTTCAGCTTGCCTCATTTGTTCAGTTCCCTTATTATCGGATGCAGAATGGGGCATGAAACCCGTCATAGTTCATATTTAATACCAATAAGAAATTAAGGTTGCGCCACCAAAGAATTGTCAGGCTGAGCTTGTCGAAGCCGGGTTAGTTTGGAGGATCACCTTCGACAAGGTCAGGCTGACAGAGAAGTATTAATTTCTAATTGGTATAACCGAAAATGTTGAGGGTTTTACCAAAAAAAATTGTTTTTAGTTCAACAAATATCTCTAACTTGATGTCACTAATTACTTCGTACACTCCTGGAAACAGCTAACCCACGCCTTGCTATTTTTTATCCATTTCATTTTTTTCACTAAAACAACACTATATGAAAAAGTTTCTTTTCGTTTCAGCTGCAGCATTATGCTGTTTTTTTATTTCGTGCAAAGATAACGATGGCGGTGGCTTGTCGCCAGCGGCACAAAAAAACCTGGATGCAAATCATGCTATTCAAAAAGCCTTTGAAACAAAGGACTTCAGCAAGATCGGTGATTATATTGCCGATGATGCAGTTGACCACGCAGGCGAGAAAGGCGATGTAAAAGGGCTTGAAAATATGAAAGCAGCATTTACTAAAATGGCCGCTATGACAGAGAATGATAAAATGGATATCAAAAAAGAACTAGCTGACGACGAATACGTAATGTCGTGGAGCCGTTACAGTGGTAAAATGAAAACTGAGGGTATGGGTATGAAGCCCGGCGACCCGTTTGATATGGGAGCCATCGAGGTAACAAAATTTAAAGACGGTAAAGCAACAGAACACTGGAGCTTCATGGATATGGCAGATATGATGAAAATGATGCCGCCAATGCCTGCCGGCGGCGCAATGCCTCCAATGCCGATGGATACAACTAAAAAGGATACTACCAAAAAAATGTAAAAAGGTTTTGCTTAGTAAAAGGGTGCGTTAAATAAACGCACCCTTCTTGTTTTCAGAAATCAGTATGTAGTAACTGGTTTAATAGTGTAGCATTTGAGGCATTGACGCAATCTCACTTTTGATAAACGGTGGTAGCTGGAAAATTAATCCTTCATCTGTTTACTGCCTGAGCACAAGATATTCATAGGGCTGCAAACTTACCTGGGTCGTTAATGCAACTACTCCCCCATTCATGGCATCTGTCCAGGATGTATTTGACAGCGATGATGCTAACATGTAGTTATTGGCATTGTTTCGTAAGTTGGATATGACTAAAACTTTCTCCCCTGCGAGTTCTTTAGTAAATGCACAAATATCAGCTGTGCTGAAAGATGTCAATATACCCCGCCTGACAGCATTACTGCCGTTTCTGAATAAAAGAATGCGTTTATACTCTGCCGTTACATCTGGATTAATTGTCCAGTTGATATTGGCTGATGTAAAAGGAAAGGTTAACCTGAAAGGAGTACCTACCTCCTGTCCATTATAAACCATGGGCACAGATTTCATATATGCAGCTATGATAAAAGCAGCCATTGAACCGCGGTTACCACCGAATAGCTCCTCCGGGGTACCATCAGAACCATTCACATCATGATTGCTTGTAAATCGAACAACCTGTTGACCATCGGAAGCATTTAAATATTCGCTGTTGTTTAAAGCGTCAATCGTTAACACAGATTGACTGCTGTTGTAAATTGATTTGATTTGGCCATAAAAATTAAATCCAAAAATAAAATCAAACCCTGTAACATAGTTTGATACCTGGTTGCTTTCTGCCATTAATAGTAGCTCGTGCGACGAAATATTTCTTAAAGTATCCACTACCTGTTTCCAAAAATCCTGTGTTGGGCCGTCTGCACAGTCACAGCGAAATCCATCCACATTTGCTTTATAAATCCAGTTCCTCATGGTTTTGGCCATCTCTACCCGCATCGCCTGGTTCGAAAAATTTAGTTGTGCCACATCAGTATAATTGGTGTTAGGCGGATGTACAATATTCCCTGCGCCATCCTGCAGGTACCAATCTTTATGGGAGGTTATCCATGCATGATCCCAGGAAGTGTGATTGGCTACCCAATCCATGATCACTGCCATTCCTTTCGTATGTGCAGCTTCAACCAAAGTACGAAGGTCAGCTAAGGTGCCGAATTCTGTGTTTACTGCAGTATAATCCTTCACACAGTATGGAGAGTTAACAGCATTCAATACCCCAACAGGATATACCGGCATCAGGTAAATAACGTTAACGCCGAGTGCACGGATAGAATCCAGTCGGGAAATAACTCCCTGCAAGTTTCCCTGGGCACTAAAAGCACGTATGTTTACTTCATACATGGTAACGTCTTCCCGATCGGGCACATTACTGAAGGGAATCCCATATTGTGTAGGTATCACGTCAACAGGTGAAACAGGAGTGACTGGAATGACAGGAGTTGAAGGCGTGCTGGTATTATTATCGTTCTTATTACAGGAATAAATAGTGCAAATTATGAGAACCAAAAAAATGTTCTTAATTCTTTTCATAGGTGAGTGGTTATTTTAATGAACCAATTCGAAGATAGCATTTATTCCTCCATATTTAACTTTGGTTGCTTCAATGCAGCTAACGCTTCTTGAATTAACTTAAATGCCAAATGTCAACCAGCTCAAGGTTAAGCCAGGGTTATTATCATGAGGGTGCAAATATTTGTTTTAGCATCGCGTATAATTTCGGATGCTTGCTCTCCAGGAGATCCGGCCTTTCAAAAAAGTATTCCGCAGCTACGGATAAAAATTCAGCTTTGTTCATGGTTGCATAGGGGCTGATATCGGATTTATTCTTTGCAATTTGTTGCATCTGTTCCTGTATGAGATCGAGCCACGGTAGCACAAATGTTTTGTCTATCAATATTGCAGGAATACCGTCTGTATCACCGTCGGCCTTATCAATCAGGTGAACAAATTCATGAATCGCAGTATTGCTTTTATCCGACTTATTATCAAAACCCGTTCGCAACGAATGCTTCGACAAAAACATCTTCCCATCATATACTCCGGCACCAACCATTCCTAAAATATTCCTGTCTGTATTACCAGTACTCTCAAAATTCATATTTATAGAATCAGAATATAAAAATACTTCCTGCAGGTTATGATATTTCCATTGCTTAAAATAAAATATGGGGATTATCGCAGCAGCCGCAATCAGGTGCCTGTCCAGTTCCTCTGCAATCGTATCAATGCCGGTAATTTTCACATCAGTTAGAAAATCACTTACATCTTTTTCAAACTGTTGTTTGTCTCCGGGATTCAATTTTGAATAAAACAAAACATTTTCTTCAAGTAATGCCCTATCAATAATCACCCGTTCAATTATTTTTTTTTCATTTTGGCCCGATAAAAAATAAACGGCAAAACAAACAATAACAATAAGAGCTATAAGAGGAATCATGATGTAGAAAAATTTTTCTTCTCCAAACATACGAAATGTGCGCTCAGCGAATGCCACCTACCTTCAATACTGATGATACCTGGCAGGTACTACTGTAATCGTGCCGTGTATTGCCGAAATATTACCGCTGTTACATTTGTTTTGGCCATGCTGAGAAACTGTTTGTAAAATTGGCATATGAATAAAACCTGCCTGTTGGCCACGCTCTTCTGTTGTTTTGGCGTTAGTGCATTTAGCCTTCCGGCAGATACGTCCATTCAAAGAAAAAAATACTTCACCAGGCGGTTGGACAAGATCATTACACTCGACGGTTCACCTACTGAAGAAGCCTGGCAGACTGTCGAATGGGGTGGCGATTTTATCCAATCACAACCAAATGAATCAAAACCTCCCACCCACCCTACCAATTTCAAAATACTGTATGACGACAAGTTTCTTTACATAGCATACGACTGCAAAGATCCCGCAACGGATTCTATCAGCAAAAGAATGGGCAGGCGTGATCAGTTTCCCGGCGATTGGGTGGAGGTAAACATCGACAGTTATCACGATAAGCGCACCGCATTTTCCTTCACACTATCGGTATCGGGTGTACGTGGCGATGAATTTGTTTCCAATGATGGAAATGACTGGGACGGCAACTGGAATCCAATATGGTTCGCCAAAACACAAATCAATAAAACGGGCTGGACGGCGGAAGTGAAGATCCCCTTGAGCCAGTTGCGATACAACAATGAAAAAGAAAAGGTTTGGGGCATCCAGTTTACAAGACGATTATTCAGGAAGGAAGAACGGTCTATCTGGCAATTCATCCAGCAAGGAAGCGGCGTTTGGGTAAGCAGTTTTGGTGAACTACATGGGCTAAGTAATATTCCATTTCACCGCCAGGTGGAGATAGCTCCCTATGTTACTACCCAGGCAGCGAAGTACAAAAAAGAACCGGGTAATCCTTTCGCTAAAGGTTTGGACGGAACAATAAATGCCGGACTTGATGCGAAAGTTGCAATCACAAATGACCTTATTCTGGATTTAACTGTAAACCCCGATTTTGGCCAGGTTGAAGCAGATCCCTCACAGGTACGAATAGACGGTTTTCAAAATTACCTGGATGAGAAAAGGCCTTTCTTTATTGAGAGCAGGAATATTTTTGAATACCAGCTTACAGGATCCCAGGTTGGCGGCGATTATGATGCAGACCTGCTTTTCTATTCACGGCGTATTGGCAGCTCTCCCCACGGCGAGGCACACCAGGCTGATAGTGAATATGTCAGATACCCCGAGCGCAGCTCTATCCTGGGTGCTACAAAATTCAGTGGTAAAACCAAAAAGGGATGGAGCATTGGTGTTCTTGAAAGTATAACAGGAAGCGAGTACGCTACGATTGATCACAACGGAAAGAGAAGAAAAGAATTGGTTGAACCATTGACAAATTATTTTGTTACCAGGCTTCAAAAAGATATTAACGGAGGCAACAGCATTTTAGGTGGGATCTTTACTGCTGTAAACCGTGACCGCGGCCTTGATGATATTTTGCACCGGAGCGCCTATTCGGGCGGACTGGATTTTACGCAATATTGGAAAAATCGTGCCTGGTACATAAAGGGCAATGCTATATTCAGTAATGTAAACGGGAGCAAGAAAAAAATATATGAAACTCAAACTTCCTTTGAACATTTTTTCCAGCGCCCGGATGCAAAGGAAGTAACGGTGGACAGTAACCGAACCTCACTGACAGGCACCAGTGCCACCGTTCGCTTTGGGAAGATTGGGGGTAAAACAGGCAGGTTGGGACAAATATTCAAATTTGAGACTGGTGTAACATTCCGTTCTCCACAACTGGAGCTCAATGACATTGGCTTTATGCTTACCACCAATGAGATCAATCATTTCACCTGGGCAGGGGTCAGGTTTCAGAAAGCATTTTCTGTTTTTCGTAACCTGGGAATCAATTACAACCACTGGTTCAGGTGGGATTTCGGCGGGAAATTGCTGTATGAGCAGTTTAATATGAACGCAAATTTCACTTTTCGGAACAACTGGCAAACGGGAACCAGTGTAACCTGGAACCCCTATGATGTATCTAATACTTCATTGAGAGGGAATGGCTCATTGAGAAGGCCAGAAGGTATTGGATGGAGTTATTACATAAATAGTGATTCAAGGAAAAAAATTTCTGTGAATGGAGACTTTTTCAAATTTTGGGGTTTTAATAATACGCTTAATTTTTATAACGGTACCCTGGGATTGTACTATGTTCCATTTGATGCACTTAATATAAGCCTGAGTGTTGAGTATGCGAAATACTGGCGCAGGCAGGACCAGTTTGTGGATAATATTTCTTATAACAATTCCATACGCACCATCGTTTCGCAGGTAGACCAAAAAACCCTAAGCTTCACCGGTAGAATCAGCTTTAATATCACCCCTGACCTTACTTTGCAATATTATGGACAACCATTTATAACAAGGCCGGTGTACAGGAACTTTGCCTATATATCGAACGGGCTTGCCAAAAAGTTTGATGACCGGTTTATAATTATCCCGGCCGACCAGATAAAATACGACGCTGATCATAACAGGTATTCTGTAGATGTAAATAATGACCAGGTGGAAGATTATAGTTTTCGAAAGCCTGATTTCAACTATGTAGAATTTCATTCTAATCTCATCCTAAGGTGGGAGTACCGCCCGGGATCAGAATTCTATTTCGTTTGGTCTGATGGTAACAGCCAGGACGCCAGTTCTGATTTGAACCGGCGTGTGTTTCATAGCCTGGTCAATAATGCATTCACCGGAGATGCAAGAAATATTTTCCTCCTAAAGTGGACATATCGTTTCCTAAAATAAACCAACACGCTGAGAGCTTATAAGACCAAAAGAAAGCCCCGCAAAAAACGGGGCAATCCTTCGAGATCAATATGGGAGATAAGACTTAAAATGCATTGTATGTAAATTTCTGTCCGCCAACTGATGCTTCATACATCAATCCACCTTTTTCTTGTGTAAACACCAACACCCCCTCTTTATATTTCATGTTAGCTGAGACACCCGACTTAACTGCTACTGCGGAGAATTGCCCGGAAAATTCGAATTTCCCCTCCTTAAAATTTTTCACCGACTCCTGGTTTTCAAAGAAAATCACTTCGCTGTATATTTTACCACCAGCTTGCAAACCCACGGTAAACTGGGTCATATTGGCCTTACCTTCAGCTTTTCCTTTTTCAAACAAAATTCCATTACCTGTCGCGCCTCCAACCCCCATGGCACCTTTACCAATACTTGGAAAAACGATATACCCTGCCGAGTTCTCAAACAGTGTTTTTAACATGGGATCAGCT
This sequence comes from Ferruginibacter sp., assembly GCA_039921685.1. Classification (GTDB taxonomy): domain Bacteria; phylum Bacteroidota; class Bacteroidia; order Chitinophagales; family Chitinophagaceae; genus Ferruginibacter. Next base: position 19,526 of record JBDSBG010000193.1, on the reverse strand, counting down.
TTTAAAAAAGCAGCTTTTGTTTCCTGACAATGTTCAATGTCGTCGTCTTGTTTTTGTTCTTTCTTAGATTCCTGGGCCTTCGTATCACCCGGAACAATAACTCCGGCAAATGATAATGCCAGTATCAATAAGAATTGCAAACTGTACTTTTTCATAAAATGATTTTTGATTAAGAATAGATGAATATGAATAATCATATCTAGCAAGAAAGGTGCAAAGATGCTGCCAACACACGAAACCAGTGATTCTCTATCTTTTCAGCAATCAAGTTTACCAATACGGGGAATATTTTCGCCAGGAGAAGCCTATAGCATTAAAAAAAATAATCATGACATAACATGATCATTTTCAGGAATTGCGATTGTGGTGAAGAACTACTGGTAATCGGATTACCTCGGAAGCTTTTCTAAATGCATTGACTTACTGTTATCATTAGATTGCAGATTGAATGTGGTCGTGGTATAGGCACTAATCTTCCAATCACCCTGTAAATCTTTCCATGGTTCATAAACGATAGCATCCGGATTATTTAACAACAGATTTAAGGTATTTTCGGTTGCTGAACCAAATGCCCAACTGCCCGTTATCGCCAGCGCATCGTTGGAAACGGCAAGTGTATTATCAGGAGAAAAAAGTATTTTAGACGTACTATAGCTGCCCGTTACATCATTCCCGTTTTTGATAAAATTTGTTACAGCCCAGTTCGCTTCGGTATTGAAAAGAGCCGATGCATTTGTCTGGGTAAGAGTGTTTGAATCCTTTTTACAAGATAATAACAGGAGGCATATTACAACTGCGGGAAGTAGGAATATCTTTTTCATGATAAATAATTTAAATATTTTTTAAATATTTACCGGGTAGCATTTTGTCCGGTAAGCAAGTTTAAATTCACTGTATCGAAAAACAAAGACCATTCCAATTAAAAAGCAGATATTGCAATACAGCACCTACCATACAATGTGTTCCCCAAAGTGGATCAAAAAATTGTTGGATGCAGTTATAGAATAAGTAATGTTTATATAAAAAAAATTAAAACAGTATGGATACTAAAACACAATTCGACGATTTAAATAAAGAGACCCTTACCAGGCTCGAGGCTTATCTTGAAGCAAAAAAGGATAAAAACATCGATCATCATAAAATTCATACAGCAAAAGACAAATGGCAAATTGCCTGGAATGAATTCTTAGAAACGTTATTGGCACTGGAAAAGCTTGAAATATAAGTGGACTGGATACTGCGGCCATCATTTGCCCTCCTATGTTTGTAAAACGAGTGATTAATGCCTGATAAAATACGAGTTTACACTCTACGGTATCAAATGCTTACAATTTGTTTTAATGCATTCTATAAAATGTGGGAAGCAGAAGCCGGGTCTGAATATAAAGCAGCTATGCGGCATCGTTATGCGAATGAAGTAAACTGGAAACATGTCATGGCCTAAGGATTTTACAGGCCGATAAAAACCATCAGCGAATGCTGTAATTATTTTAGCAAACAAATGGTTGAGAGAAGAATAAAAATGAAATTGCGTTTACGCTGTCTGCTGATAACGTTATTTCTTTTTGCATGCATAGATCAAAGGCTGGCTGCGCAAAATACCCTTTCGGATTCAAATTACATTTACAGGTTTGAGAAAAGGAATGTGGTGGAGCTATATCCCGGCATTTCAAGTACAAAATTTAATTTTACCAATCCCGGCGAGTTAAAAAATGACTACCGTCTCGTGGCCAACAGGAGCGGCAATATTGGTGTTTACCTGGGATATAAGTGGGTAACATTAAAATATTCGTGGGCAATCCCCGGCACGCAACTCGACAAGAATGTCAAGCTGCAATACACATCATTGGGTTTCAACTTCAGAATAAAGAAATGGAGCATCAGGCCATTCTATAATTTGTATAATGGATTACTTCTTCCACAAAAACCACGCAGCGGCGATTTTAAACCTATCCGGGATATTAAATTTTCAGACGCAGGAGTTGATTTTTTTTACTTTTTTCGTACCAGTAAATTTTCCATTAGTGCGGCAAACAGCTTTTCCGAAAAGCAATTAAAAAGTTACGGCTCCTTTTTTTTAAAGCTCACCCCAATGTGGCAGAAAATAAACTGGCAAAGCCCCTCACACGAGCTTATCACAGACTCCACCACTTATATGCTTTTAGCCGACGATCCGGAATGGGTATCATTGATTGCACGAATTGGGTACAACCATAATTTCAGTTTTAGAAAAGGTAAATGGAGCATTGCACCTTTTCTTATTTTAGGAGGCGGTGCATTAAGGGAGATTAATACCGGTATTCATCACCTGCAACTGGTAACTGATGTCCAGGGAGGAATTCGTGCCGGATATAATGGCCATCATTATTATATTTATTTAAATGCACGATGGGGAAACCTGCAAACGAATCTTATCATAAAGAATATGCACCAGGTGAATACAAACTTATCGATTACGGGTGGATACCGATTTAAAAGTCTGAAAAAAAAGATCATGGGAATTTTGTAGGGTAACAAAAACGCATTTTTATCAGCTGCCAGTTTTTTTGCAATCCCAGGACTTCTATTAAAATATCAAAATGAGCCAGGATATGCGCCATTTTTTTCTCTCAAACTACTAGCACTGCCGTTTCTACTTTTGCACATAATCGTTTAATTTTCCTGATTCAAAGTTTCCACGTACTTTTTAAAATTATCTATGATCGCCTGCCAACCACTTTTCTGAATTTCTTCAGCATTCACAGGTTCAGCATCAAAACTTTCTGTAACGATCGTTGTATTTCCTTTGGTTTTAAAGTTAATTTTTACTTTTCTCCCATCTGCAATGCTGTATTCGATGTATTCATTGCTTCTCACATCATCGTAAACACCTTCGAAATCAAACCCCATACTGCCATCTTTTGCTTCCATCCTTGAGCTAAAGGTTCCGCCTATTCGCAGATCGTTTGTGGCCCTTGTTGTATGCCAATCGTCGGAAGCATGGTTCCATTTAACAACATGGGCCGGGCCTGTCCAGTATTCCCATACTTTTTCTACTGGCGAATCAATGATTGCTTCCACTGTAATTACTGATGCTGTAGTTGTTTCCATTTTTAAATATTTTTTATCCTGTGATGATCTTTTTACAATGCAAACTTCACAAATACTTTTCAAATAAACACTGGTCAGTTCCGGCATTTTAGGGGTTATTTCCGACAGCAAGGCCTAATCGATTCTGGGAACACAGATCTGTAACGTCCTACCCTATTCTATTAATAGATTTGTCAGTCTTCCAATAATATAAAAGGCATCCCACGCCAGTCGCTACATTTACCAGGAATAATAAACTTTTTATTGCAGTAAGAACTGCTACAGACTGCGCCAGTTCATCACCCCGCATACTAAGAAAGGCTACAAAACTAAAATCTTCCAGGTAATCGGATATGCAACAGCCAATAATGCTTATCCAAAACAACAGCTTCCAACTATCTTTCTTCATTCCGGATATAATACTCAGGAACAGGAATGTGTAAATCAACGGGAAGATCATATCAGCGACAAAAAATGAGAGATAATACCGTGCATAATCATAGCCCGAGTATTTTGCAATAATTAAATAAGAAGGGTCAAAAAAATTCCCGGTCAACAGTACATATTCATCAATCGAATAAGGAGTTTGGTGGATGTCGCGGAGATAATAGGATTTAAGAAAATGGAAGAGCAATAAAAACAACACCGTCAGTGCAAAATAATGCAGCACAAATCTTCGGTGAATAAATTGTTTCATACGGGCCATGGCTGGTACTGTCTGTTGAATGGAATAAGTTCTAATATAATACAGATTGTTTCTAATAAAAAGGGTGTTTTCACGGTAATTTCATTTGGGAAGGCAAGTAGTTGGAGAATTGAAAACAGAACCAGCAATCTTCGGCAATCATGTATTATGCGCAAAAGCTAGCCGCTGAGATTTTTCAAATTTGAGCTTTTGAAGCTGATAAAAGCACGAACTAATACAAACAACCCAGAAATACGAAACGCTTCGTCTATTTGCTATCTAACATTTCCACTCTTACTTATTGGAAACCATTTGGATAATTATAATCCCATTCATAGCACTATAATATTAAAATAACATCTTAATGTCTAGGTTGCGGTCTCATTTAAATTTTTAGCCATGAAAAAAATGATCTTTTCACTGTTATTCTTAATTGCAATCGGCGGAACAAGCTACGCCCAATGTAATCAACGAGTAACTTTCAATGCAACAAAGACCGATTACCTGGATGGTAGCGGCTCGGTACAACAGTCGAAAACCGAAAACACTTTGGTGAATTTCGACAATGAACAGGTTTCGATCTTGAGTAACGGTGAGCAAATGAGCGGCACCGTTTTATCGTCTAACTGCGACTGGAAGAAATCTTACAGCGAGGGCAAGACCATCTTGAAAGCAAATGTGACGGGAAATCAGGGTAATGCAAGAGCCGCAACTATTACCATGGAAGGTAAGGATGGCAATGTGAGCATGCTGATTGAAGTTGACAACATGCCTTCGAGGAAATTGCAATTGAGCTCTGATTCGTTCAGGGAGCAACAGTAAAAAACAGGTGTAACTTTTGGTTATTACCTGTAGGTTTATCTAAGGGGTTTAAAGTTTGTAAGTTGTAGTGACTGGAAACTTTAACCCCTTTTTTGTTGGATTTATTTTGGAAGGGCCTCCTGGCGGGAATTCGCTTTAATTAGATAAAAAAGGAGTTGACCCGTAACTGCCTTACTACTTTGAAAGGTTAAGCCTTCATTTATGGTTCCTAAAATACCCAGTGCTTTAATTGCCTTCCGCAGCTGCAAAAGTAAGGGGTTGCTGACGAAGTTCGCCTGATGGCTGATTGTATTGACGGGCTGGCTCCCAGTTAGGGCTAGCCGCAATTACATTTAAGGCTAACTTATCGATCTTTTGATTGCCGCCAGATCGCAGTACTTTTACTTCAGTGGGTTTTCCCTCTTTATTGATGACGAAGCTGACTACTACTTTATATTCTTTGGCAAATTCAACCTGGTTGGCAAATATGATTCCTCCTATTTTTTCATGAAGATATTCCTGCCAGGCTCTTGCTCCCCCTGGAAAAGTACTGGCTTTATTTAGTACACAATTATCTGTTTGTGCTTCGCCGCTACCCGTAAAACATTTACAGCTTTGCATTGAATCGGCAACATAATTAACTTCCATGCTTTTGGGGCTTGCTGGCAGATCATAATAATATTGCCATAAGCCGGATTTTAAACCAGCAGCCACATCTCCTGTGAATTTTATTTGTCCTGATTCATGAAAATCAATAGCACGCCCGTTACCATTATTGTCCAATTGGGAAGAATCACGAAGCTTGCCGCTTTCGTACCAGCTCATATTTGTTCCAACAGGAATTCCACCATGATAATTGTACCTGCCCGCAATTTTTCCATTAAGATGCCAGTTATACCACTCTCCTTCTCTTTTGTTATCAATAAAAATCCCAACCCTTCTCACTATTTGATCTTCGAAAAAATATTTCCATTTACCCTCTTTTATGTTTCCTTCTGCGTCTTTTGACCAACCCACTGCATAAAGCTCATTCTTTCTCAGGTTAAATTCCTCGACTTTCCAGAGTGAATCTGTTGAATTTATTTTATACACTTTCCCGTGATAGCCTACTTGCTTATCGTCTTTTTTTATCCGCTTTTGATTTGGGGAAAGATAGTAGTGGAATGTATCGGTTTGTGCAATACAGGGGAAGACTGCCCAAAAAAAAACTATTATGAATATGAATCGTTTCACGGGAAGAATGAATTTAAAAAATTATTAGAAAGAATACAAGATTTGAAGCACAGCGTATTTGAAATTATTAATTCGTGATCTTAATTCGCTGCCCGGTATTTTACAAAAATGACCTAAGAAATAACGAAAGCCCCTAACTATTTCAGCCTCTCCTTTATATCCAATTTATATTTCCGTGCATAATCCTGTGCAACATCATAGCCCGCATCTGCATGTCGTATCACGCCCATACCCGGATCATTACGCAACACACGGCTAAGCCTGGCCGCAGCTTCTTGTGTACCGTCGGCTACTATCACCATACCGGCATGAATACTATAACCCATGCCCACACCACCGCCATGATGCAATGAAACCCAACTAGCACCCGCAGCCGTATTAACCAATGCATTTAATATTGGCCAATCAGCAACAGCATCGCTGCCATCGAGCATTGCTTCTGTTTCGCGATTCGGCGAAGCAACGGAACCTGTGTCTAAATGATCACGTCCAATTACAATGGGTGCTTTTACTTTTCCTGCACGAACCAGTTCATTAAAAGCAAGGCCAGCTTTTTCACGATCGCCCTGTCCTATCCAGCAGATTCGGGCCGGTAATCCCTGGAACGCAATTTTTTCCTGGGCCATCTTCATCCAACGCAACATGGCTTTATTTTCAGGAAATAATTCCATCATAACCTGGTCGGTTACCCGAATATCATCGGTATCGCCGCTTAAGGCAGCCCAACGGAACGGCCCCTTGCCCTCGCAAAATAATGGACGTATATATGCCGGCACAAAGCCAGGAAAATCGAAAGCATTTTGCAATCCCCATTCAAAGGCACGGGCACGGATATTATTACCATAATCAAAGGTGATCGCACCCATGCTTTGCAACTGCAACATGCGTTCAACATGAATCTTCATTGTGCCATAACTGCGTTTGATGTATTCTTCCGGGTTAGTCTCCCGCAATACATTTGCTTCCGGGAGGCTCATGTTATAAGGAATATAACCGATAAGCGGATCATGAGCCGATGTTTGATCGGTGAGTGTATCAGGAACGATCTTCAATGCGATCAACCTGTCTAAAAGTGCTACAGCGTTACATTCCACTCCAATACTTTTTGCAAGTCCTTGTTTTTTATATTCCAGTGCTTTTTCAATGGCCAGGTCAATGCTGGTGAATTTTTCGTCAAGGTATTTTGTTTCAATTCTTTTATCTATGCGCCACTCTTCTACCTCTGCAATTAAGGCAACGCCTTCATTCATGGTTATTGCCAAAGGTTGTGCACCTCCCATGCCCCCAAGCCCTGCCGTTACATTGAGTGTTCCTTTAAGTGTACCGCCAAAATGTTTATTTGCAATGGCAGAATACGTTTCATAAGTTCCCTGCACGATCCCTTGTGAACCGATATATATCCAGGAACCTGCAGTCATTTGTCCATACATCATTAGCCCCTTTTTCTCAAGTTCATCAAAATGTTCCCAGGTTGCCCACTTTGGAACCAGCTGAGAATTTGAAATCAATACACGCGGAGCATCTTTATGCGTTTTAAGCATGGCAACCGGCTTACCACTTTGTATTAAAAGGGTTTCATCTTCTTCCAACTCTTTCAATGCTTTTATGATGAGATCAAGTGATTCAATATTGCGTGCAGCTTTACCGCGGCCACCATATACGATCAGTTCTTCGGGACGTTCCGCAACCTCGGGGTCAAGGTTATTGAGCAGCATTCTTAATGCAGCTTCCTGCACCCAGCCTTTGCAGGTTAATGTAGCACCGGTTGGGGTTTTGTATTTTACGTAATCGTAGGTTGGTGCTGATGTTATTGACATATGAATAGTTTCTTATTTTGCAAATTTACTTTGAAAATTGGTCTTTGAAAGAGGGATATTGAAAATTTTCTATCATAAGTGGACATTTTATTTTTCCCTCTGTGTCTTTGTGCCTTCGTGCCTCTGTGTTTCAGAAGCTGCATGCTTTTTTTGAATCACAGAGGCACAAAGAAAACTACATTTATAACAACTGTGGTTATGATTTTATATTTGGAATAAAAGCCACATTATTTATCGAGACAATTCTCGTATGATCGTCTCATGCTGAGGATACAATGCTGATAATGCATTAGAATCCGCCATTTCAAAATCTGCAAAATCAAATCCCGGTGCAACGGTGCATCCTACAAAACAAAAATCGCTTCCTGATGCGGGCCTACTTGCAAACCAGCGGTTGGCAGGAACAACATATTGGAAGATTTGACCTTTACCAATATCATTTCCCAATTGAATCACTTTTATGTTTCCATTATCTTCCAGCTCATATACGTTTAACGAGCCTCCCCCATAAAAATGCCAACACTCATCGGATTTGATCCGATGAAAAGCAGAAAAATCATTTTGTTCAAGTAAAAAGTAAATGGCAGTTGAAAAATAACGGTCGCCACCAAATCTTGGAGGCAATGCCTGGGAAGGAATCTGCTCTTCACTTTTATAAGTTTCTTTATACCATCCGCCTTCAGGATGTGGTTGTAAAGAATATTGTTGTATGAGCTGTTGTGCAGAAATCATAAAGACGATACGTTAATTGAGCTGATAATTTCTTATGAAATCAATGGCTGTAATCATATCATCATGCAGAACACGATCCACCTCATTAAAGCTCACTACCTTTCTAAATGCTGTAATGATCTTTTCCAATTCCGGAGATGTTTTTAAAGGTCTCCTAAAATCAATCGCCTGTACAGCTGTTATCAATTCGACAGCCAGTACTTTTTCTACATTATCAATCACACGTTTGCATTTAACGGCTCCATAGGCACCCATGCTAACGTGATCTTCCTGGTTATTGCTCGATGGAATAGAATCAACAGAAGAAGGCGTACACAATTGTTTGTTCTCACTTACAATGCCTGCAGCAGTGTATTGAGGTATCATCAGGCCTGAATGCAGCCCCGGATTTTTTACCAGGAATAAAGGCAAACTTCGCTGGCCACTAATCAGTTGGTAGGTCCTTCTTTCAGAAATACTCCCGATCTCTGCCATAGCAATGGACAAAAAGTCCAATCCTAACGCCAACGGCTGACCGTGAAAATTACCGCCACTTAGAATAAGATCTTCATCAGGAAAAACATTCGGATTGTCTGTAACTGAATTGATTTCTTTTATAAAAGTGCTTTGTACATAATCAACAGTATCCTGCGAAGCGCCGTGCACTTGCGGGATGCAGCGAAAAGAATACGGATCCTGTACCTGTGATTTTTTTTGTGTCGCGATCTCGCTTCCGGTTAACAATTTGCGCATCGTTGCAGCCACACTTACCTGCCCGTTGTGAGATCGAACCCTGTGTATATTTTCATTGAACGGATCCAATACACAATCAAATCCTTCGAAGCTAATTGCTGCGATGATATTTGCCCATCGGAGCAGCTTGTCTGCCTTAACCAGGTTATACAAGCCATAGGAACTCATGAACTGTGTCCCATTGATCAGTGCAAGCCCTTCTTTGCTTTGCAATGTGATGGGTTGCCAGTTCATTTTTTTTAATGCATCTGCAGCGGCTATTTTTTTTCCTTCAAAATAAACTTCACCAAACCCAATTAAGGGCAAACACAAATGACTCAATGGAGCAAGATCACCCGAAGCCCCTAAGGAGCCCTGCGTATAAACCACTGGAAGCATATCATTGTTATGCATATCCATCAGGCGGTTCACTGTATCAACCTGCACGCCTGAATGTCCATAGCTCAAGGATTTTATTTTTAGAGCGATCATCAACTTCACGATCTCCTTTGGCACTTCCTCGCCCAAACCGCAGGCGTGTGATTTTAAAAGGTTCACCTGCAAGCTTGTTAATTGTTCCTTGTTTATTTCCACATTTTGTAGAAAACCGAAACCAGTATTTATTCCATAAATAAGCGCATCATGGCTTTCCATTTTCTTATCCAGGTATTGCCTGCATTTTACAATACGTTCATGTGCATCAAAACTTATGGAGACCATCTGCCCGTATGAAAGCAGGTTTTTTATTTGTTGGAAATCTGTATGGCTTTTGTCTAAGGGTAAATAGTTATAACTCATGCAAGCGGTCCCTAAAGGGATTTAGGTTTGGTTATGGAATGGCCGTTTCTTTTCAAAAGTAAGGCAAAAATGATTTGGTAATTTGATGATTTGGTAATTTGGTAATGAAATACGCTAGTTTTGAGGTTTTCAATTACAAATCATCGTATTACCAAACCATCAAATTGAATGATGAAAAAGACAATACTTGTATTACTATTTTTCCTATTTCTACATAACCTGCCTGCCCAAACCGTAAAACTCCTCACGAGTGGCGCGAAAACCTCCATTCGTGGACTTAGCGCAGTTAACGATAAAACGGTATGGGTTAGTGGCAGCAATGGAATGGTCGGTTTGTCCATTGACAGCGGCAATAACTGGAAATGGATCACCGTAAAAGGTTATGAGAAAACAGAGTTCAGGGATATTGAAGCATTTGATGCAAAAACAGCAATCATAATGGGCATAGATTCGCCTGCTTATATTTTAAAAACAACAGATGCCGGCGAGAACTGGAAGCTGGTCTTTGAAGCTCATACCAGGGGAATGTTCCTGGATGCAATGGAATTCTGGAATGATCAAAGTGGTATTTTTATTGGTGATCCAATCAATGGCAAATTTGTTATTGGAAGAACCTTTGATGGAGGAAATACCTGGCGGAGTATTCCTGATGCTAACCGTCCACTGGCCGACAGTGGAGAAGCATGTTTCGCCAGCAGTGGAACAAATATCAGGAAATTAAATAAAGCCGAAGCAGTGTTTATCAGCGGAGGATCATCGTCCCATTTCTTTATCCGGGATAAAAAAATAAAACTTCCTATTCTACAGGGCACTACTTCTACAGGTGCAAACTCGATCGCCGTAAAAAACAGTAAGACTATGATGGTTGTTGGTGGAGATTTTACGATGAAGGATTCAAGCGCTAAAAACTGTTTCTTCACAAATGATGCAGGCAGTACATGGCGTTCACCTGTCGTTCCTCCACACGGTTATAGGAGTTGTATTGAATGGCTAAAAAAAACAAACTGGATTAGTTGCGGCCTAAACGGCGTTGATTACAGTACCGACGATGGAAAAACATTTACCTGGATCAGTAAAGATGGATACCATGTATGCAGGAAGGCGAAAAAAGGCAAGATGGTATTTTTTGCAGGTGGCGGTGGAAGGATTGGAAAGTTGATTTTAGATTGAGGCTTGTAAAAAAATTGTCAATATTCGGCACACAACAAGATTTCTACAATTTTGCGAATATTCCGCAGAATAATGGTTCTAATTATGTTATTATTGACTTTATGATATTTCTGCAATGTTAATAAATATACTTTTACAGGCTAAGTATTTTAGTAAATTTGTGGAGTACATTTAAATTAAGATGATATCAAATAATTACATTCAACCGTCTGAAAGTTTTCCTGCGACTATAACTCATGGAGACGTTAGAAAAGTTTTGCAAAATATTCCAGATGATACAATACAGTGTGTAATAACATCACCTCCATATTGGGGTGTGAGAGATTATGAAGTTGAAGGACAGATCGGTGCTGAACCCGAGATAGAACAATATATTGCTGATTTAGTTTCCATCTTTTCTCAAGTTAGAAGAATATTGAAACCGGATGGCACATTCTGGCTAAATCTTGGAAATACTTACACATCCGGAGGCCGTAAATGGAGGGATTCAGATAGCAAAAATAAAGGTCGAGGAATGTCATATAGACCCGATACTCCTCAAGGTTTAAAAAAGAAAGATTTGATTGGCGTCGCTTGGATGGTAGCATTAGCTTGCCAGCGAGATGGCTGGTATTTACGAAATGACATTATTTGGAACAAACCTAATTGTCAGCCTGAGAGTGTGAAAGACAGATTAACAGTAAGTCACGAGTATCTCTTCTTATTATCTAAATCTGAAAAATATTATTTTGACCAAGAAGCAATAATGGAAGAATCCAAAAATGGCTGCTCAAAGAAGAATCGTCGTACTGTTTGGAATATTAATACAGAGCCTTATTCAGGTGCACATTTTGCTACATTTCCTGTAGGTTTAATTCGCCCCTGTATTCTTGCAGGTTCAAAACCCGGTGATATTATTTTAGATCCATTCCTTGGCTCAGGTACAGTATGTGCTGAATCACTTCGAATGGGAAGACTTAGTACAGGAATAGAATTAAATATTAACTACATAAACCTTGCAGAAAAAAGATTACAAGCAATACAACCCAAATTATTTGTTGCCTAAGGATTTGGATCAAATTCCCATTCACCTATGATGTTACATAAACTTTTTCGTAATGCCTTAATTTGAAGTTTTCTTTCTGTTCCACCATCAAAATAAAGTTGAAAATCCAGCGTGTTATTTTCTCCTGTTACATTACAAATACCTGGTTTTGGCATTTGCTTACTTTCCTCCATCATTTTAAGTTCACCAAATTCACTTTTTTCCAGTAACTTTTTGGGAATTTCGATTAATTCGTATTTCCAATTTGGAGCCTTCTGCAAACACCGCAAGATTAATATTCTATCAGATCCTTTAAGATGATCCGGAAATGAATAAAGCAAAGTCTTCAAATGTTCGGGATTATCGCCCCATTCGCCTTTTCCCAATTCCATGTACTTACTAATCCAGATAAAATTATTTTTTATTAATTTATCTGCCTGTGTTTTTAGACTATATTTAGTCGATCCTATTTTTACATCGTGGCCTCTATTGCCTCTTGGAGCGAAGTCGGCTTCAACACCAACTAGCTTAGCAGTACTCACGAGCGCATATTCAAACTTATCTTTTGTAAATGGTTCATTTGAGAATGCATGATGAATCATTAATGCGTCACCAAACGAAAGAGCCCAATCCTCCTTCATCAAATTTTGTTTATGAAAGGTACATCGCTGAGGACAATTTAAAATATCCACCACACTTTCAATCCAATGCAATCTACTTTCGGGGAATTCTTCAATAATTCTTATGAGTCTTTGATGCCTAGATTCTATTTTTTTCATTTACTGAGCTTCGTTAATTAGAATTGAATATACTCAAATGGTTTTGAATTTTCCAAAAACGGAAAATGCTGTTACAATTCACCGTTTACTTAAATTCTCTTTGCTGCCATTAAGAAAATCACCTTAATAGGTAACAGCATTTTGCGAACACAGCTACAAATTCCGAAGCTGCGTAATGCTTAAGCTGTCGGGAAAGTAAGTATGCTAGATCACAAAACTGAATATCCTCATCATCAAATTACCAAATCATCAAATCAATTTTACTTTTTAAACATGAAATACACTGCTCCCAATAGTAATATAAAACTCACTAAGTATTTCCAGTGAAAAGGTTCCTTTAAATAAAATACTGCGAACACTGCAAATACAACTAGTGTTATCACTTCCTGGGTTATTTTTAATTGAAAACCAGTCATCCCGTTTTCATAACCAATCCTGTTGGCAGGTACCATAAAACAATATTCCAGGAAAGCAATTCCCCAGCTGATTAAAATCGCCTTCCAGATTGGAAGGTTTGTGTTTTTGAGGTTCCCGTACCAGGCAAAGGTCATGAAAGTGTTGGATGCGGTGAGAAGTAGTATTGTTCGAAGCATGCTAAGAGTTTTGAGTTCTGAGTTCTGAGTAGATTAATTAATTCAAGTGGCAATTAAATATAAAAAATCTTTCTGCAAAACAACTTCGCCAAAGTCTTTCAACCTTGGCAAAGAAAAATTCTTGTAATTCGTGTATCTAATTCGTGTTGTTAATTACTAAGGCTCCTGAAATCCACAGGCACTAGCTTACTCACACCGGCTTCCTGCATTGTAACACCATAGATCACATCAACAGCACTCATCGTTTGTTTATTATGCGTTACAATGATAAATTGTGAGTTCTCACTAAACTGTTTGATCATATTGGTGAACTTACCAACGTTGGCATCATCCAACGGCGCATCAACCTCATCTAAAATACAAAAAGGTGCTGGTTTGATAAGGTAGATGGCAAACAACAATGCAGTTGCCGTAAGTGTTTTCTCTCCCCCACTCAACTGGCCAATGCTACTGGGGCGTTTGCCCTTTGGCTTTGCAATAATGTCGATGCCGGTTTCTGCGAGATTTTCTGGATCGACCAAAACCATGTCTGCAGTATCTTCTTCTGTAAACAAGGCTTTAAATACTTTTTGGAAATTTTCTCTCGTTTTATTGAATGTGTCGAGGAACTGCTGGTTGGCTGTTGCTTCCACTTCCTGTATGGTCTGCATAAGGCTATCCTTTGCCGTTACCAAATCATTCTTTTGTTCAAGTATAAACTCATAACGTTTTTTCATTTCAGTGTAAGCTTCGATGGCTGTAGGATTCACTTCGCCCATATTCTCTAAACGCTTCCTCATGCGCTCATTCTTCTCCTGCAATTCTTCCAAAGGCGTATCCCCTGTTCTTGGTTCGTCTATGATTGCGTCGAGGTCAACCTTGAATTCTACACTTAGCCTTTCTTTCATTCCCGCAAGTTGTAGCTTCAGATCAGTGAGCTTGTCTTTTATCTCATTCAATAAATGATCAATACCCTCTTTTGATTTTTGTTTATGGCGCAATGCACTTTCCTTTTCAGTAAGCACGTTTCGGAGGTTGTAATATTGCTGGTCGGCTTCATTTAATTTTTTCTCCTCCGCTTCTTTATTCTGAAGCATGCTTACCAGCAAGCTTTCTAATTCCTGTAAAAGTGTAGCAGTTTGTTGAAGATTTTCTGATACTTCCTTTTGCTGAACACTGCTGTGCTCCACTTGTACTTTCAGGTCGTTGAATTGATTAGACTTGAATTCAAGTTCCTGATTTATTGATGTGATCTTGCTTTGTTGCCTTGTAACCTGGAGGTTACCTTCATTATAACCATTGGTTGCCGCATTGTATTCACCCTCTGCTGCTGTATAGTCCATTTCAATTGCCTGCAACCTGTTTGCAAGCTCTTCCATCTGGAAATTAAATTTTTCCAATTCGGTTCTTGTGGCTGAAATGGCATCGTGATTATTTTCCAACTGGATTTCCAATTCCTCAATCCTGCTGCTACTGGTTGTTTCCAGGTGATGAAGATTTTCGATTTTATTCTGTAAAGAGAAAACAAGGTTTGTAAGCTGGTTAATGTCTTGCTGCGTTTGCTTGATCGCATTTTCTTTCAACTGGTTGTTGAAATTGATCACTTCATTGTGGCGTTTCTGTATCTCTTCCTTTAATTCGGTTACAATTTTACTTTGTGCATTGATCTCTTTTGCAAGTTTTTCCAAATTTTTTGCACGACCAATCTTTTTACCTTCAAACAAGCCGACGCTTCCACCAGTAAGTGAATACTTACCCTTCACATATTTCCCGCTCTTTTCCAAAATAACAGAGCCATTACTATCTTTCAAGGCCTCTTCATCTTCTGCAATGAAAACATTCCCCAGCAGGTGTTGGGCAAGTTTCGAATATTGTGCGTCAATTTCAATTACATCAAGCGCAGGCAGCGTTCCGTCCGGCTGATGTGTTGCTTCCATGCCATTGAATTTATCGAGCAGGAAAAAATTTGCCTTTCCTTTTTTATTATCATCCAATAAATGAACAGCCTGTAATCCTTCCTGCAGGTCATTCACCACATAGTAATTCAGGTATGGTTCCAAAACATTTTCAACAGCGGCCCTGTATTGTTCTTTTACATATATAATGTCGGATAATAATGGCGCTGCGTGGTTCCACCCTGTATTCTTATGCAGAAACTTCACGCTTTCAGGATAACCTTCCATTGAATCCACAAGGCTCTTTATCAGGTCATGCTCATTTTTCTTCGCATCAAACTTCCGGCTTTCTTCCGCAAGCTTGTTGCGAAGGCCTTCCATCATGTTCTGCGTTTGCAGAATTTGATCCTTGGTAAATTCATGTTGCTGCTGCAATTGTTCAAGGTCTGTATGTTTTTGTGCAAGCGCTTCTTCTTTTTCCGTCTTCTCCCTTTCCAACTGGCTCAATTGCGCCTGGCGCTGTGATTTTTCTTCCTGTATCTGGGCGATTGTTCTTTGCAAATTCTGGATAGATGTATCGGCAACGGCTACCTTCTTTTCTGCGTCGAACTGGTTCCGTTGAATAGCCTGGTTTTCTTTCCGAAGCAAATCGATACTGCTACGTTTATCATCAAACACGCGACGCTTGTCTTCTACGGCCTGTTGAAGGTCCTGAAGCTTGCTTTCAAGTTGCTCCAGTTTATGCTGTTCATCTTTGGTTTGAGTACCAGTAAAAACAATACTTTCTTCCAGGCCCTTTAATTGGCCAACTGCTTTCTGAAGAAAATCCTGCAGGTTTCCCTGGCGCTCTTTTAAATGCTGAAGTCGTTGGGCACTCAGGCTTTTTTCGCTTTCCTTACTGCGCACTTTGTCGAGCATGTCATTGTAGGCATGCTGCATTTGTTGCAATGCTTTTTCTTTTTCTACAAAAGCTAATTTTTCCTGTTCAAGGACTGCATCTTCTTTGGCAATCTCTGTTTCCAATTCAATTCGTTTGTCAACCTCTTGTTGTTGTTGCTGGTTCAGGTCACGGTAGGTGATATTAAAACCTTCGAGTGCCGCCTTTGCAAGTTCAATGCTTACTTCTTTATAATCTTTTTTGATCTCGAAATATTTCTCCGCTTTCTTCGCCTGGCTCTCGAGACTTTTTAACTGGTTGTTTATTTCAAATAGCAGGTCTTCAATGCGGGCAAGATCCTGCTCAGTAGCATCCAGTTTTAATTTTGCCTCTTTTTTTCTCGTCTTGTAAATGGTGATACCAGCGGCCTGTTCCAGCATTTTACGGCGGCTGTTCTCTTTGTCTTTAATAATATCATCAACCATTCCAAGTTCAATAATGGCGTAACTATCCGTGCTAACGCCTGTATCCATGAAAAGGTTATGAATATCTTTCAACCGGCAGGCAACGTCATTGAGGCGGTATTCGCTCTCGCCACTTTTGTAATATTTGCGGGTAACCGTAACCGTATTGAATTCTGTTGGAAGCAGGTTTTTTGTGTTTTCAAAAGTGAGGCTTACTTCTGCGAGCCCGCTTGCGCTCCTTGTTTTGCTCCCGTTGAATACCAGGCTTTCCAGGTTCTCACTGCGAAGATTACTGATCTTATGTTCACCAATCACCCAGCGAATGCTATCGATGATATTGCTCTTCCCACAGCCATTGGGGCCGATTACGCCGGTAATTCCTTCATCGAAATTCAACACGGTCTTATCTGCAAAACTTTTAAATCCTTTGATTTCTAAACTCTTTAAACGCACGGGTCTTTAATTTAATAAGGCGGCAAACCTACGTGAAAATGATTGATAAATGATGCATACATGGAGGCTGTTGAAAATTAGCAGTTATCCCCATATTCAACAAAATGGCAATATCATTTGTATTCTCAATTAGTTCTTTGCTGAATCAGTAAATATAACTGAATCCCCCCGGATAGATGGTAAGGACTGAAACAAGGCTGCCATAAATTATACACAGCTTTTTCACAGTTTTGGCGGGGGCGTTCAGGCAAGTTTGCTAACTTAGTAGCCAGTTTAATTTTTATTCAAGATTTAATTAAAAAACATGGGGGCAGCAACAAAAGAAAAATGGGTGATTGATCCTTCTCACAGTGAGATCAGTTTTAAAATAAAACACCTGATGATCAGCAATGTAAAGGGACAATTCAAACAGTTTGAGGCGAGCATCTACACAACCGGGGACGATTTTATGTCTGCAGAAATCGATTGCTGGATAGATATATCTTCTGTTGATACCAATGATGCCGGCAGGGATAAGCACTTATTGAGTGCTGATTTCTTTGATGTTGAGAATCATCCCCAGATATCATTCATCAGCAATACCGTTGAAAATGTTGACAAAGATGGTAGTTATGAATTATGGGGCGAACTAACAATAAAAGGAATTGCAAAGAAGATAAAACTGGACGTTGAATTTGGCGGTATAGTTAAGGATCCGTGGGGAAATGAAAAAGCCGTGTTTACGATCAATGGAAAAGTTAACAGGAAAGATTGGGGGCTCAACTGGAATACAGCCCTTGAAACCGGTGGTATTTTGGTGGGGGAAACGGTAAATGTAAGCTGTGAGATCCAGTTAAAACGCAGTGCTTAAAAGAATACCAGGTGGTAGAACGCCGGATCAGATGATTCGATTAATATTCATTGGTCTTTTATAAAAAAAATTACACAGGTTGATTCCTGTTGAATTAAACCTGATATCAAATAATAAATATGAAACGATACTTTTCTTTGTTTTCGATAATGCTCCTTTCAAACATCGCCCTACCCGCTCAACCAAAACTGATCACGGAGGCTGTAGTTAGTACAACCACAAATGTGATTGCACCCGAAGAGGAAGAACAAACTAACCCAGGTGCTGGTAGAATGAATTTTGCAAACGCCATGGATGGAGAAATGAAATCCACCACCTGGCTTAAAGACGATATGGTAAAAACATTATTGAAATCTGATGTAATTAGATCTACCATTTTCAGGAATAATGCCACACATCTTACCACAACCCTGATGGAAATGATGGGAAACAAATTCGGTTTTTATGTTACAGATTCAGAACAAACGGATTTGAGAAAAAAAGCCGATAGTGTTATGCAAAGCAAAAGAAAAAATGATTCCGCTGCTGCGCCTGTACAGCCACGACCCGAGCCTGTTGTAGATATTATTGATGCAGCCGAAACAAAAAAGATAGCCGGTTACCAATGCAAAAAACTGTACCTGGTCTCAACCGGCATACTAGGATTAAAAGACACGGTTTATGTATGGTACACGCCTGAAATTAAATTAAAGAACATTAACTCAACTGGAGGGTTAAGCGCTTTTGGTAATATGGGCAGCGTGAACGGTCTTGATAAAATTGAAGGTTTTGTGATGCGCTACGAAATGAGCATGCGACGCAACCGCCGGATGGAAGTTGAAGTAACTAAAATTGTTTTAAACAAAGAAATAGCAGACAAGGAATTTGAGATCCCGAAGGATTTTGATATTAAGCCGATGAAGGAAATGCAGGGAATGTTTGGGGGGAGATTTCCGGGAATGCCCAGACCGTGATAGCAAGGTAAGATTTAAGATTTAAGATCTAAGATGTAAGATGTAAAAAATTCAAGGCAAGTGTGTCGGGGATTGTTATTTAACTATTGTTCGCAAATCTTAAATCATACTTCCTAAATCTTACATTTTATAACTAAAGATTTAAGATGTAAAAAATCCCCGGCAAGCCTGTCGGGGATTTTATCTATGTATTGTTCGCAATCTTAAATCTTAAATCATACATCTTAGATCTTACAACTTATCTGCTGCTTTATTCTTCGCTTCATATTCGGCTACCTTGGCTTTATTCCCTTTAGCATTATACATCTCACTCAAATGATCAAGCATGATTTTGTAATTTGCTCTTTCCATCGCTTTGAGTTTGGGTTGTGACTCAAAATATTTAACTGCATTTTCTGCATAAGGTATCCCTTCATCCACTTTTGCATTAGCCCTGGCCTTTAAATCAGCTTTCTTTTTTATATCATCAGGCTTGTTTCCTTTTATGAGGATAGATTCGTTTATAATATCAGCAAATGAATTAAACATCACATTGGCCATCAATACAGTTGCATCAATTCCTTTATCTGCAGCTATGGCTATTTTCAAAACAGACCTTAATTTTTCATTCTGTGCAATAACCGCCGGCGATTTCGGATCCTTC
>JBDSBG010000192.1:0-21721 GCA_039921685.1 Ferruginibacter sp. | reverse complement strand
CTAAGTCCCGTAGGGACGTAATATTGATATCCAGCCCCAACTCTCGGCAAGTCCCGTGGGGACATAATGATGGTAACAAAAATCCCCGCTGCAGGAAAGTCCCGTAGGGACGTAATATCCATGCCCCGCCATCCTCTCTAAAAGTCCGTGACACTCACTCTTAGCGGCAGACCATGCTAATAAATGCATATATAAAGTTTTTCTAAATATGCACTCATCGGTACACAATTCTTTGAATCATCAAAAGAATTTTAACGACATTAATTCAAAGAAATTTTTCCCGTTTGAACTTAAAAATTATATTACAGTTATGAAGCCATTTGTAATTGTATTATTCCTCTGCGCACCGCTTTTCTTAAAAGCACAAACCAATATCAATATTGTTCCTTCGCCTGCGGAGATAAAACCCGGGAAAGGAAATTTTGTATTAACTCCAAATACAAACCTCGTTTTGGAAGGTAATAACCTTGAACATACTGCAGCATTTTTCAATGACTATCTAGCCAAAAATTATGGGTTTACATTAAAAATTACAAATAAGAAACAAAACAAAAATGCAATCGTGCTAAATTTTGAAAGATTGGATTTCCCCATACCTGGAGCATACAACATGGGCATAAATGATAAAGAAATATATATCGCGGGAGATAATGAAGCAGGTGTATTTTATGGGATTCAGACATTGATCCAGCTATTACCCCCTGTAAAAAAACAGGCATTAAATATTCCACAATTATCCATCAATGATCATCCAAGGTTTGCCTGGAGGGGAATGCATCTTGATGTAGCACGCCATATTTTTTCTGTGCCTTACGTGAAAAAATACATTGACTGGCTGGCACTTCATAAATTCAATACCTTCCACTGGCACCTTACAGACGACCAGGGCTGGCGGGTAGAAATTAAAAAATATCCAAAACTAACTGAAGTGGGTAGCTGCAGAAACCAAACACTTGTTGGCAGGTTTGGAAGCGACAAATATGACAGTACAAAATACTGTGGTTATTATACACAGGAGGAAATAAAAGATATTTTGCAATATGCAACTGCAAGGTATATCACTATTGTTCCTGAAATTGACATGCCAGGCCATTGCGTTGCAGCATTAACGGCATATCCTTACCTGGGATGCAGTAAAGGGCCTTACAAGGTAATGGAAACATGGGGCGTTGCCAGTGATGTGGTATGTGCGGGTAATGATAGCAGTTATACATTTATGCAGGATGTGTTAGAGGAAGTAATGCAGTTGTTTCCCTCCGAATACATTCATATTGGTGGTGACGAATGCCCCAAGGAAAAATGGAAAACCTGCCCGGTATGCCAGCAGAAGATCAAAGATGAAAAACTAAAAGACGAACATGAATTACAATCTTATTTTACACGCCGGATAGAAAAATTTGTAAACAGCAAAGGCAGGAAGATTATTGGCTGGGATGAGATTCTTGAAGGGGGCCTTGCACCCAACGCTGCAATCATGAGCTGGCGTGGTGAAAGCGGTGGAATTACTGCTGCAAAACAAAGCCATTATGTAGTGATGACGCCGGAGAATCCGTTTTATATTAATCACTCACAAACACGCAATGAGGATTCTGTTACGCAAGGCCAATACAATCCAATTGAAAATGTTTATAATTATGACCCGGTACCAAAAAACCTTGATGATAAGCAGGCAAAATATATTTTAGGTGCTCAGGGTAATTTATGGTCAGAATATCTGGATAATGAAAAAAAACTGGAGTACATGCTTTTCCCACGCATTGCCGCAGTTGCTGAAGTTTTATGGAGCCCCAAACAAAACAAGAACTGGCCCGATTTTGAAAAAAGATTACCAGGGATATTGGAACGGTACAAATTCCAGGGCGTTAACTATAGCACAGCATATTATGACCTGCAGCCGGCAGTGAGCCCGTACGGGAAAAATGAGATCGCATGGAAACTGGAATCAAGGAATAAGGAGGGAGAGATCATTTATGTTCTGGACAGCAATATGAATGCGACACATCATTATGACGGGCCCGTGCGAATTATTAAATCAGGTTTATATGGAGCTGCAGTTACGAACAATAAAAAAGAAATAATCAGCAATTGGATCTGGCAGCATTTTGATTTAAACCTTGCTACGGGTAAAAGGATTTCGTTGCTAACGGCACCCAATACTAGCTATTCCCTTGGAGGCGCTTTCACTTTGGTTGATGGCATACAAAATGATAAGGGCATGTTAAGATCCGCACAGTTTTTAGGGTTTAATGGAAAAGACCTTGAAGCCATTATTGATCTGGGTGAAAATAAAAACATCAGCGAAATTATCCTTCATGCCTTTGAACAAAAGGGAAGCTGGATATACAAGCCATCGGCTGTCTCATTTTATCAGAGTGATAATGGATTGAATTTTTCACCTATTGAATCCCCGGTAAACATGGCCGGAACTAAAAACCTGTTTTACAAAATAAATGTTGAACTGAAAACACGATTCATAAGAATAATCGCAAAGAACAATGGAACCATCGCTCCCGGAGAACCAGGTGGCGGCAACAATGCCTGGCTTTTTGTGGATGAGATTGAGGTAAAATGATCCTCAGTCGGGAATTTTATTGCAATTTTTCCGACTGCAGTAGTAATAACTCCTATTGCTTCATTTTTTTGAACACAGCCGCATAGCAATTATTTCATCTCTTTTTCCAATTAGAGCTTGAATCGTACCTCAATTTTGTAAAATTTGTCAATTTTTTACCTTAAAAGAACAAAAGCTGTGACGCAGATTATCAAACACAGATGATAATAGATAATATCTACTCCGTTCAGCATAAGTTAAACAAAACTTTCAGGTTCCAAGGAAAACTTAATCGTCATTCAATTAATTTCCATTTCTTTAGAATTTAACGAAATGCTTATTAATAACGAGTTACAGCAGCCTTCGCCATTTATATATCCACTGTTAATTTAAAGCTAATTCAGCTTAAAATTTGTTAACTTCACGGCGAATCATTTTACACATTATTCTTAATTTCTAGCAATGAAAAGATTTTTACTGCTTCCTTTTTTTGTATTTGTATTCGCAGCTTCACAATCGCAAAATCTTTCTTACACCTGCCCGCAGGATGTAATACTGGGATGTAATAGTGCCTGTTTTACTCTCACTGCCCAGTTTCCGGATATCAGGGCTGTCGGTGATAATTATACTCTCAAAAATGTAAGCCCGCAGTCTATATGCCGACCTTACGTTGATCCCGGTACACCTGGACCTTCAACAAATTTGACAGTTGATGACTATTATTCTAATGTCATCCCAATTGGCTTTACTTTTCTGTTTTATGGTCAGCCTCATACATCACTTGTAGCTTCAACAAATGGTTATTTATCTTTTGACATAACGAATGCCAATGGTGGGGCTGCATGGACATTGACCGGAAATGTTCCCAGTACTACCTATGACAAGGGCCTCGTGATGGGGCCATGGCATGATCTTGATCCTAACCCCACCATTACAACCTCTCCTACCGAACAAATAAAATACAATCTGGTGGGCACGGCTCCAAACAGGAAATGGGTGCTAAGCTTTTACAGGGTTCCATTGTTTACAAACTTTGGAGGTGGGTGCAATGATTCCATTTACAATACACACCAGATTGTTTTACATGAAACAACGGGCGTGATTGAAGTATTTATCCAGGATAAACAACTTTGTCCTGCATGGAACTCCGGTAAAGCGATGGTTGGATTACAGGATATGACTCAAACAAAAGGTATTGTACCTCCGGGCCGGGGTGCTACTGATCCGCCATGGGGTGCGATTGGCATGAATGAAGTATGGCGTTTTATACCAACGGGTGGTGCACCATTATACCGAAGCGTTGAACTGCTGGATGCCACCGGGGCGGTGGTAGCAACAGGTGATACTACACGCGTTGACGTTAATACATTTACAACAAGTTTTCCGAATGTTTGTCCGCCTGCAGGAGCTTCTATTTATGTAGTTAAAACCACTTATCAAAGCCTTGCAGATCCTACAACTACAACTTTCAGTTTAGATACTATTAATGTTATCAGGCAGGCCGCTCTACCGGTAACGGCTACAAGTACTCCAACAACTTGCGGGGCAAGTACAGGAACAGTTACAGTTACAGCTTCAGGTACTCCAACATATCAATATTCCATTGACGGCGGGGCATTACAACCATCCCCTGTGTTCACGGGACTTGCGGTTGGTACTCATAACGTGTATGCAGTAGACGCAACGGGTTGTAACAATACTATACCCGTGGTTGTAGGTAGCATCAGTGCCTTACCGTCAACAGTAACTTCTACAAATCCAAGCTGTACTGGTATCAATGATGCTAATATTACAGTTACTCCCACTGCGGGTGTTGGACCTTATACTTATTCAATAGATGGCGGTGTTACAACACAGCCAACGGGCATATTTCCTAATCTCGGACCAGGAATTTATACAATCACATTTGTTGATGTCAATCTTTGTTCCGGTACAACAGCCTCCATTACAATTAGCCCGGGAACAGCCCTTCAGTCTAATAATTCTCATACAAATACATCCTGCAATGGTGCGACTGACGGCACCATTACTGTAATTCCTGTTGGTGCGGGTACTTATAGTTATACAATTTCACCCGTTCCTGCATCTGGCCCGGCCACTAACGCAACAGGTATCTTTACCAACCTCGCTGCAAATACTTACACTGTTACTTTTACTAATGCTACAGGTTGTTCGGGTACAACCCCAAGTATAACGGTTACCGTTGGAGGCTCTATACTTGCAACCTGGTGTCATGTTGCTTCACCTACTTGTGTTGGTCAAAATGAAACCTGCCCGGGTGCCAATGATGGGGTGATCGTAGTTACTCCAAATACTGCAGGCAGTTACACATTCACGATGTCACCTGCTCCTGGTGTAGGTTCTGCAACAAATACGACAGGTATTTTCGCTGGAATTTCTCCAGGCATTTTTTATAATGTTTCGTTTGTAAATGCAACAGGTTGTACAGGAAGTATGACGACATTGTTTGTGGCGGCTGCAACCGGATTAAGTGCCACCGCAGTTCACACAGATGTAACATGCCCCGGAGCAAATGACGGTACTGTTACGCTTACCCCAACACCGGCAGGAACATACAATTATACTTTGAACCCTGGCGGATATACAAGCGCCACCGGTACCTTCACAGGTTTGCCGGCAAATACCTATTCCGCAGTGATGTCAACGTTAACGGGTAGTTGTAGTTTTACCGTAAATGGAATTGTTGTATCACAGGGTGCCGGACTGGTTGGCACCGCTTCACCAACTGCAACATCCTGCCTGGGTGCAAACAATGGCGGTGTAACGATCACTCCTCCTATACCAGGCACTTATTCATATACTATTACACCTGCCCCCGTTTCGGGACCGGCCACAAATACTACCGGTATCTTTTCAAATCTTGCACCCGGCAATTACTCTGTTGCTTTTTCCAACGCTGCAGGTTGCACGGGTACGGTGCCGAATATCATTGTAGTTGCGGGAGCCGCACTTACAGCAAATGCTTCTCCAACAGCAACCTCCTGCCAGGGCGCTAACAATGGCGGAGTTACAATTACACCTACCATTGCCGGAGCTTATTCTTACACAATCACGCCAGCCCCGGTATCCGGGCCTGCGACAAACACGACAGGCATTTTTACCAACCTGGCTGCCAATACTTATTCTGTTAGTTTTTCAAATGCAGCAGGCTGTTCGGCTACAGTACCAAATATTGTTGTCGCAGCAGGATCTGTTCTTACCGCTAACTCAACTCCCACTGCAACTTCATGCCAGGGAGCAAATAATGGCGGACTGACCGTTACGCCAGTTGTTGCCGGTGCGTATACATTCACAATAAGCCCGGCACCGGTATCAGGGCCGGCTACAAATACGACAGGTATCTTTTCAAACCTTGCAGCGAATACATATTCTGTTAGTTTTACCAATGCAGTTGGCTGTTCAGGTACAGTTGCTAATATAGTTGTACTTCCCGGAGCAGCCCTTGCGGCCAGTGCTCCGCTTATCACAGCCACTTCGTGTCAGGGTGCTGACGATGGTGCTGTTACCATTACTCCAACTATTGCAGGAGCATATACATATATTATTACACCAGCCCCTGTATCCGGGCCGGCAACAAATACAACTGGCATATTCAGCAATCTGGCAGCAGGTACATATTCTGTTAGCTTTTCAAATGCTGCCGGATGTTCAGGAACAGTTGCAAATATTGTTGTAAACGCAGGACCTTCCCTTGCTGCTAACGCACCGGTGATTACGGCAACGTCCTGCCAGGGAGCCAATGATGGAGCAATTACGATCAGTCCTGTAATTGTGGGTCCGCATACTTTTGTAATAACCCCCGCTCCTGTTTCAGGTCCGGCGACAAACGCAACAGGTATATTTACCAATCTCGCAGCCGGAACTTATTCTGTTACATTTTCAAATACAACAGGCTGTGCAGGTACTGTAGCAAATATTGTGGTAAACGCAGGGCCTTCTCTTGCTGCTAATCCACCCGTGATCACAGGAACTTCATGCCAGGGAGCTAATGATGCTGCAATCACCGTCAATCCTATTATACCTGCAGTATATTCATTCACAATAACACCGGCTCCTGTAACAGGTCCGGCGACCAATAGCACAGGTGTATTTTCAAATCTTGCAGCGGGAACTTATTCTGTAACATTTACCAATGTTGCGGGCTGCGCAGGTACGGCTGCAAACATTATTGTAGCTGCGGGGCCAGCGCTTGCTGCTTCTATGCTTCCCATTAATACAACCTGCCCTGGGGTAGATGATGGAAGTATTACAGTCACGCCAGGGATTGCCGGCAGTTATACATTTACAATAACACCTGCACCCGTTACAGGACCAGCAACCAATACAACAGGCATATTTACAAACCTGGCTCCGGGCAGTTATTCCATTACAATGTCAAATGCCGCCACCTGCTCTTCTACATTTAATAATATAA
The DNA here is from genome assembly GCA_039921685.1 of Ferruginibacter sp. Lineage (GTDB taxonomy): Bacteria > Bacteroidota > Bacteroidia > Chitinophagales > Chitinophagaceae > Ferruginibacter. The sequence continues at coordinate 14,735 of JBDSBG010000192.1, read as the reverse complement.
ATGTAATTGCCGGCGCCGGCCCTGTAGGCGCTGCAAATACAACGTCAACATCATGTCCAACTGTTAATGATGGAACCATAACATTGTCGATACCTGCCGGAACAGGCGGGCCTTACTCATTTACCATTACCGGCCCGTCCGGCACATTTACACAGTCAGGGCCTTCCTCTACAACTTTTTCTAACCTGGCCCCGGGATCCTATACAGCTACATTTATTTCATCGGCTGGATGTTCGGGTGCAATTGCTGTTGATCCTGTTGTAGCAACAGGGCCGTACCTTACCTCAACTTTTAGCACATTTAATCCGCCATGTTCTTATAATGACGATGGTACCATAACCATTATACCTGGCGCATCAAGCGTATCTCCTTTTGCGGTAGTTTTAACCGGCCCCGGAGGTCCATACAACCTGAATAGTGCTGCACCGGTATTTACGAACCTGGCTGCGGGCGCATATAATTATAGTTTTACAGACGCAAACGGTTGCACAGGAGTTGGCGGGCCAGTCACACTCACAACTCATGCGCCTTTGGCGATTGGTATCGTGAAGACAATGCCTTTATGTTATGGAAATGCAGATGGTATAATTGTACTTAGTGCATCCGGTGGTTTAGCACCTTATCAATATGCATTGAGTCCGTTTAGTAGCTATCAAACCGGCACTTTTAATGGCCTCGCCCAGGGCAGTTATACATTCCGTATAAGAGATGCTGCCGGTTGTACAAAAGATACGACCATTACATTGAACCAGCCGACGCAGTTGACAGCAAGTGCAGTAACGGCAGCGGGTACATGTAATGGCAATGACGGTCAGATCCTTGTTACCGGAAATGCCGGAACGCCGGTTTATACTTATTCACTGGATGGCATCAACTACCAGGCTGCATCCAATTTTGTTGTATCAGGAGCAACTGCTCCCGGTGCTGTTTATGCGAATATCACGGTAAAAGATAATAACGGTTGTGTAGCAAATGCACCTACGGTGTATGTCGGATTGATAGATAATATGTCGCCCCTGCTATTAGGCAATGACACCTCGATTTGTGCGGAACAGCAAATTACTTTCCAACCCCAGGTAAGTCCGCAGGCAAACGTTTTCACATGGTCAACAATTCCTGATCCATCGATTGTGAGCACGCTTGATAACAACAGCATTCTAAATGCAACCGCCAGTCCGTTAGATACCACGACCTATGTATTGAATGCGCAATGGGGTGTTTGTTCAAGAGTGGATACCATTACCGTTAACTTACTTCATAAGCCAATTGCAAATGCGGGGCAGGATACAGCGGTTTGCTTTGATAAGCAATTTGCAACCCTTCATGGAACAGCTACCAATCTTTCCGGAACAGTAAACTATGAATGGTCTGACACAACAAATTTATCAACACCTCACTCCAGCACTACAGCCGCCTTGCCACAAGGCACAGAAACATTTATACTAACGGTTACAGATAACTACGGATGTAACTTTAGTGTTACCGATGAAGTAGTGGTAGCGGTGCAACCCCCAGTACCGGCCTTTGCGGGCAATGACACAACTGCCGTGATCGGTGAACCTCATCAGTTACATGCCACAGGCGGCGTATCATATATGTGGTCGCCAGCAACTCCTTTAAATTCTTCAAATATTCAAAACCCGTTAGCTACGCTTGATCATGATCAGCTCTTTGAAGTAACCGTGACTGATGTAGCTGGTTGCGTTGGTACCGACAGGGTTTATATTCAGGTTTATCCTCCGGGATTCCATCTGCCAAATGCCTTTACACCGAATGGTGACGGGCTGAATGATGTCTTCCGCGTGATCCCTGCAGGTATTGCCTACACCGAATGGTTCCGTATTTTTAATCGTTACGGACAATTGGTTTTTCAAACCAACCAGTATCTGAAAGGATGGGATGGAACCTTCCAGGGTAAGAAACAACCAATAGGAAATTATGTATGGATACTCAAAGGTGTAGACAAAAACAATAGGGTTATTGAAATGAAAGGAACTGTGTTACTTGTTCAATAAAAGATGAAATCAATGAATTTAAACTCCGGCCTAAAACACCGGAGTTTTTTTATTGCCGGAAGGATGTATCTCTTTGTGTGAAAAAGTTTGGTTTCATTTCAGGAATTGCCCCAAAGATTTGCTACCTTTCGTGAGGAAAATTTAAGATTTGAATTCAGGATCATTTAATTTCCTTTAATCCCGACTCAATAAAAACGAACCGCAAAAGACATTTATAGGCAATACATTCTACCAGGCTCTATATTATCTTTTTTGAAGGCCCTCCAAACATTACTGTGACTTCTATGTAGCATCGAAATTTTGTATTTTAAAAACATTGCACCTTGCACAATCAAACTACTGATTACATGAATGGCGTTTTGAAAAGAATGCCTGCCATATTTTTTCTCGTACTATTGATGTTCATTTTTTCTTTCGGCAGTTTTGCTGCTCCCCCGCCTGCAAATGACGACCCCTGCAATGCCATTAACCTTAATCCAACTCCCACGTGTAACAACTACCAGGTTTATTCAACTGTGGGAGCCACTGCTTCGACTGGCGTTCCTGCACCAGGTTGTGCAGGTTATATCGGAGGAGATGTATGGTTCAAGGTAACCATTCCCTGCGCAACAACTTTATTTTTTGATACCAACTTTGGAGTTGTTCTTGATGGCGGAATGGCCATTTATACCGGTACATGTGCTAATCTCACCTTAATTGCCTGCGATGACAATAGCAGCGGAAACGGAAATATGCCAAGTATCACATTGAGCAGCCTTGTTTCCGGCACCACTGTTTGGGTCAGGTTTTGGTCAAAAAATAATGCAACTGCGGGCACTTTTGGAATTTGTGTGACTATTCCACCTCCACCACCGCCGGGAGCATCATGCCCAACAGCAGGTGCATTCTGTACCGGTAGTTCTTATAATTTTCCGAACAATACGAATGTGCCGGATTTAGTCGGTGACATTTATGATTGTTTGTCAACAACACCTAACCCGGTATTTTATTACATGCAGATTCAAAATCCAGGCGACCTTTCCATATATATAACCCAGGATGACGCAAGCGGTAATTTAATTGACGTTGATTTCTGCTGTTGGGGGCCATTTTCAAGTTTTGCTGCCATTTGTCCCGGCTTGAGCGCAAACAATGTAGTTGATTGCAGTTATTCTCCCCTTGGTTTTGAAACCTGCACCATTCCCGGGGCCCAGGTTGGAGAATTTTACATGCTGCTACTTACAAACTTTTCCAATGACCCAGGAACAATACATTTCGAACAATCTGCTGGTACCGCAAGTACCACCTGCGGTATTGTTTGTACAATTACCGCGGGCAACAACGGACCCGTATGCGCAGGACAACCATTTAATTTAACCAGTAATATACCTGGTGGATTACCAGGTGCCACTTATTCGTGGACAGGGCCAAACTGCTTCGGATCAGTGGCACAAAACCCAACAGGTATTATTGCTCCGTCTACGCCTGGCAGTTATGTTTATACCGTTACCGCAACCACGCCCGACGGAACAAGTTGTAATGCCTCGACTACTGTCGTGGTAACTGCAGCACCAACGGTTTCTGCCACTAAAACAGACGAGACCTGCCCGGGGCTTGGCAATGGAACGATCACTGTTAATCCACCTGCTACTGGTGGGCCGTTTGTTTACACATTAAATCCAGGCAATGTGGTTCAAAACGGTAACCCTGTATTTACGGGATTGGCTGTAGGCACTTATACTATTTCAGTTCAACCGGCAACAGGATGCGCCGGAACGGTTTCACCTAACCCGGTTATCGCCACTTCATCTTCAACTCCAACCGCAAGTGCAATTACGGCTGCCACCAGTTGCTCCACAGCGTCTGATGGCACAATAACCATTACGCCCCCAGGAGCCGGTGGTCCATTCATTTACACTTTGAATCCGGGTAATATTGTCCATAACAACAACCCTGTTTATACAGGCGTGGCAGCCGGCACCTATACGATCACTTTTTCAAACGCAGGTGGATGTAATGGTTCCGTTTCACCGAACCCTGTGGTGCTACCTGGTGCGGCCCTAACGGCAACGGCTACCCCAATTAATACAACATGCCCAGACCTTGACAACGGAACTATAACAGTAAATCCTCCTGCAACAGGGGGCCCGTTCATTTATACCTTAAACCCGGGAAATATTGTACACAATAACAATCCTGTGTTTACCGGGCTGGCCACTAATACTTATACCATCACCGTTGCAAATGCTGCAGGTTGCAGTGGTAATGTTTCACCCAACCCAATTATCCAGGCTGGCCCTGCATTAACAGCATCAGCCATCCCTGCAACTACAACTTGCCCTGGTATTGATGATGGAACAATAACCATCACACCCCCGGCAACTGGTGGCCCATTTGTTTACACTTTAAATCCTGGAAATGTTATTCACAATAATAATCCTGTTTACACTGGTTTAGCAACAGGTACTTATACAATAACATTTACAAATGCAGCAGGCTGCAGTGGTGCTGTTTCCCCTAACCCTGTTGTATCTGCAGGACCCGCAATAACTGCATCGGCCCTCCCGGGAAATACTACATGCCCTTCTGTTGATGATGGGACAATTACAATCGCTCCTCCTGCAACAGGTGGCCCGTTTGAATATACTTTAAATCCGGGGAACATAGTTCACAATAACAATCCTGTATACACCGGTTTAGCTTCAGGCACTTATACAATAACATTTACAAATGCAGCAGGTTGCAGTGGTGCTGTTTCCCCTAATACTATTGTATCTGCAGGCCCTGCTATAACTGCATCAGCCATCCCGGGAAATACTACCTGTCCTTCTGTTGATGATGGGACGATTACAATCACTCCTCCTGCAACAGGTGGCCCTTTTGTTTATACTTTAAATCCGGGCAACATTGTTCACAATAATAACCCAGTTTATACTGGTTTAGCTTCGGGCACTTATACGATAACATTTACGAATGCAGCAGGCTGCAGTGGTGCTGTTTCCCCTAATACTCTTGTAACAGCAGGCCCTGCTTTAACGGCAAATACGCCAACACTGATTAATCCGCCATGCGCAAATATTAATGATGGCAGTATAACTGTCGTACCTGCTTCAGCCGGCGTCTATACGTACGTGTTAAATCCCGGTACACCGGGCGAAGTGGTTCAACCTAATAATCCCACATTCAACGGGCTGGCACCAGGCACCTATAGTTATAATTTTACCAATGCCGCTGGCTGCATGGGATCAGGCAATGCGACACTAACTACCCATACTCCTTTAGCGATTACTGTTGTAAAGACAAAACCATTGTGTTTTTCCGACGCAAATGGAATCATTATGCTTAATGCTACAGGTGGACTGCCGGGATATCAATATGCATTGAGTCCTTTCTCAATATTTCAGGCAACAGGAACATTTAATGGACTGGCACAAGGTAGTTATACATTCAGGGTAAGAGATGCTGCAGGATGCACAAAGGATACAACGATCATCCTTGATGAACCGGCGAAATTAGCTGCAACTGCTGTTAGTACCTCCGGAACCTGCAATGGCAATGATGGAACTATAACGGTTACGGGCCATGATGGAACTTTACCTTATACCTACTCTATTGATGGAGTTACTTATCAATCATCACAAAGTTTCATTGTATCCGGTGCAGCGAGCCCTGGTGCAGCATATCCTAATGTTTCTGTAAAAGATAATAATGGTTGCACGGCGACCTCAACGATCATATATGTTCCTTTAACAGACAACATGCCGCCACTTATCATTGGAAATGATACTACCATTTGCGTTGAACAAACAGTTACTTTTCAACCGCAGGTAAGCGCACAGGCAACCGTATTCAACTGGACAACAATTCCTGATGCTTCACTATCCAGTACACTAGATAACACGACGATATTAAATGCAACTGCAACACCGTTGGACAGCGCTACTTATGTACTAAATGCACAATGGGGTGTATGCTCAAGAAAAGACAGTATTACAGTTAATATATTGCACAAACCAATTCCGAATGCCGGTAAAGACACAGCTGTTTGTTTTGATCGGACCGTTGCAATACTTAATGGAACTGCAACTAACCTTTCCGGAACTGTAAATTATGAATGGACTGATACGACAAATCTTCAAACACCACATAGTGCTGTTACAGTTGCCACGCCACCAACTACTGAAGTATTCATACTAACGGTTACTGATAACTATGGATGTAATTTCAGGGAGACTGATCGTGTTACTGTGGTTGTTCAGCCACCGGTACCAGCGTATGGGGGACACGATACGATCGCTGTGATCGGGCAACAGCATCAATTAACGGCGACCGGCGGTGTATCCTATGCATGGACACCCTCGAACGACCTTAATTTTTCAAACATTCCAAACCCATTGGCTACGCTTGATCACGACCAGTTGTTCCAGGTAACAGTAACAGATGTTGCCGGATGCGTAGGCAAGGATAACGTTTACGTGCAGGTGTACCCCGGGCCTTTGTATCATATTCCAAACGCATTTTCGCCCAATGGAGATGGGCTTAATGACATTTTCCGTGTTGTGCCTGCCGGTATTTCTTATACAGAGTGGTTCAGAATTTTTAACCGTTTTGGTGAACTTGTTTTCGAAAGCAATCAATGGTTAAAGGGATGGGATGGAACTTTCAAAGGAAAGAAACAGCCAATTGGAAATTATGTATGGGTGCTCAAAGGCAGAGATAAAAATAATAAGGTTGTTGAGATGAAAGGAACCGTGTTGATTGTACAGTAAATTTATAAGAATATGTTGAACATTGATATCGTACGTTGTGCATTGAATATTCAAAATACAACGTTCGATAATCGGTATCCAGTTCATTCCTGATAAAAATTTCCATGAAACCTAAATGAACCTGTTCCTTTTACAGCACAGGTTTTAGCTTTTGTTCTGCAGCTAAAAGATCAACCAGTACACATGCTGTTACTGCTTCCAAAACAACCGGCACTCTAAGTGCAATGCAGAGATCGTGTCTTCCTTTCACAGATAGGGCTTCGACTACCCCGGTTTCCACATTCAATGTTTGCTGGGTAGCCGCGGTTGAAGATGTAGGCTTTACCACAACCCGAAAAACAAGCTCATTCCCATTCGTCAATCCACCCGAAATACCACCGGCATGATTGGTAAAATTCTTTCCTTCTTTATTTTCCAATGCGTCGTTGTGTTCGCTGCCTTTCATTTTGGCAGCGGCAAAGCCTGATCCAAATTCTATTCCTTTAATGGCAGGAATCGAAAAAACAGCATGGCTAACCAATGATTCAGCAGAATCAAAAAAAGGTTCCCCCAATCCAATTGGCAGGTTAGTTACTACGCATTCTACAATCCCACCAATGCTGTCATTGGCAGCAATCGCAGTTTGCAATCCTTTGTCAAGATCCGTTTCTCCTCCAATTTCCAGGATAGATGCTTTGAGTACTATTTGGGGATCAGGTTGGGCTGCTGCAAGTATTCTTTTTGCAACAACTCCTGCAGCAACAAGGCATACGGTAAGCCGCCCACTGAAATGGCCGCCTCCCCTGTAATCTTCATAACCGGCGTATTTTTTAGTTGCAACAAAATCTGCGTGTCCGGGCCTGGGTATCGCCCTCTGTTTTTCATAATCTGCGCTACGAATATTTTTGTTTTCAAATATAATTGTGAGTGGAGTACCAGTCGTTTTTCCATTAAATAAACCCGACAAAAAAACCGGCCTGTCATCTTCCTGCCTTGCTGTTGTACCTTTTTGAATTCCGCCCTTTCTTCTTTCTATGTCTTCAAAAAAGTCTTCTTCTTTTAATGATAATCCAGCCGGGCATCCATCAATTATTATTCCAACGGCAGGCCCATGGGACTCGCCGAATATATGTAATGTGAAATTTTTCCCGAAACTGTTCATGACCGTTGATTTTTTTGATTCCTTATTTCTTTCAATTTAAAAATGAATACAGAGATTGAATGATTTGTTCTTTGCAGTTTGTTGCTTCTAATCATTGGTGGTGGTTTTACTTTTGCCGCTGTTGATATCATACATTAGCAATCACTTATTCATGGCAATTTAACCAGACAAAGATACTGATGCACCCAGCATTTTTAAATGTGCATAAAAAGCAGGATACGATTTGTTCACAGCATCTGCATCTTGAATGATCATTTTTCCTTCAGCTCCCAGCGCTGCTATTGCACAAGCCATTGCAATACGGTGATCATGATGGGAAGCGACGATCGCTGAATATATGGGGCCACCTTTTATAAGCATTTTATCATTTTTTAAAATGATCTTGACACCCATTTTAGAAAAAACCTCCTGCAATGTTTCTGCACGGTTGCTCTCTTTTGTTACCAGTCTTGAAACGCCATGTATTGTGGACGTACCACTGCAATATGCTGCCAATACAGCAAGCGGAGGAAAAAGATCGGGGCTATCGGTTGCATCAAATTCAAAAGCCTGCAAAGAATTTCCACTCTTTACTGAAATACTATTTTGTTCTATCTTGATATTTGCATTGCACTGCTGTAGAACATGAATGATAGCTTTATCGGCCTGTACAGAATGAATATCCAGTCCTTGTAATGAAACGCTTCCTGCTATTGCCCCGGCAACAAACAAAAAGGATGCGCTGCTCCAATCTGCTTCAGTATGGTAATTAATATTTTTTACTTTTTGTTCTACAGGCCTTAAATAAAATTCCCGGTAGTTATCATGGCTCACATCATACCCAAAATGAGCCAGCATTTGTAGGCTTAGATCAATATAAGGTTTGCTTTTGAGATCAGCTACTTTTATACAAACGGGTTGTTTTACAGTTTTCGCGATTGAAAACAATAGCCCCGTTAAATATTGTGAGGTTTGCGATCCATCAACTGAAATATTGCCCGGAATTAATCGCCCTGATATCTTTATAGGTAAAAAATCATCTTTTGATTCAATCTTTACATTAAGTGAAAGAAATACTTCCACGGGGAGATGCATCGGCCGCTTCAACAAAGTTCCTGTGCCTGTTATTAAAACCGTGGAATTAGTTAATGAAGCAATGGGTGCAAACATCCTTAATGACAAACCACTTTCACCACAATTAATATGGCGGTTTGACGTCACCTGTCCATTGCTATCGACAATTATTTTTTCGCTATCACCTGTTACGGTTGCTCCAAGCTCCCGGATAATATTTAATGCTACATTGTCGTCATTGCTTTTTCCGGGATTATAAATGATCGTCTTGCCATTGTTCAACAAGGCAAGTGCGCAGGCTCTTTGCATGGCACTTTTACTTGAAGGCGCTTTGATGGTTCCATTAATTTCTGAAGGTTCGATAGTGGCAATCATTACAGGATCGTTTTGATATTTTCCTGCAGGAAATTCATGCTTACTGGCTTTGCTTCTGCTTCTCCTATTTTATTCAATAATACAAAATGCATAAATTCATTTTCCCGCTTTTTGTCGAGTTTTAATACGTCAAAAACTTTTGCGTAGTCCGTTTCGATATCTACCGGCAAATGATATTTTGCAATGAGCTTTACCACACGCTGCGCTTCTTCAAAATGCAATCCATTTATTTTTTCTGACAAGTTACAGGCAGCCACCATTCCTATACTCACTGCGTGTCCATGAGGTAACCGATGAAGGTTTTCAATTGCATGGCCTATTGTGTGCCCGAAGTTTAATAATTTCCTGTCTGCCTTTTCATATTCATCCGTGGTTACAATATCCATTTTGATTGAGGCATTTTGTTCAATCAAAGAGGCGATCAGTGTACTGTCTTTTTGTATTTCGTGCAACGTATATCTCTCGAGCTTACTAAAAAGCAACGCATCTTTGATACAGGCATGCTTGATGATTTCTGCAAATCCATTTATCCATTCTTTTACAGGAAGTGTGTTTAAAAAACTGTAATCATACAGGATAAATTCCGGCTGATAAATTGTACCAACCATATTTTTATAGATCCCTACATCTACGCCATTCTTGCCGCCGATGGCTGCATCTACCATTCCAAGAATAGTTGTTGGAACAAGGCCCAGTCGTACACCTCTTTTAAAAATACTGGCAACATAACCAGCCATATCCGTAACAACACCACCTCCAATACCAACGATAAAAGTATGTTTATCAACTTCAAGCTCCAGCAATTTATCAATGATGCCATCTATTGATTTTTGATTTTTTGTTTTTTCTCCCGGTGCAAGTTTGATAAGCCTGAACCCTTCCATTTTTTGTTTGTGATGGCTGAATACATTTTCATCAGTAATAATAATTGTTTTCTCTTTTTTGCAAATGGCAAGCATATCATCGAAGGCCGCATCAAACAAACAACTTACTTTTTTTTGGGAGAAGATGTATTCAGAATTTCTCATACTTTTTTTATAATCGTCATTTAATTAAAACAATAATGTGTTTGCTTATCTGTTCGCTCCATGACACCGGGCTTGCATCAGTTCCGCCAGCAGGCGGAGCGGCCATTAGCCATTCATTACTTTATTCTGATGGTTGATACTTTCCAAATGTACTGCATCAAAATACTTCGTAATAAATTCTTTACTCAATCCCAATTGTTCACCTTTTTCAAATGCTCGTTCAAGTATATCGTTCCACCGGCGGGCTTGTAAAATAGTAATATTATTTTCTTTTTTAAACATTCCTATCTTATCTGCCAGTTTCATCCGTTGGCCAAGGAGTGTAAGCAATTCATCATCTACCTGGTTTATTTGTTCCCGTAAATGGGCAAGTGCATTGAGAAATTCCAGCTCATTGCTGTTTTCCCTTCTCCATTTTAAAGAGTTGAGCATTTCGTCTAACCGTTCGGGTGTTACCTGTTGCTTCGCATCGCTCCAGGCATTATCCGGATCGATATGGCTTTCAATCATCAAACCCCCAAAGTCGAGATCAATGCTCTTCTGTGCTACCTGTTGCAATAGAGTACGGTTGCCACAAATATGCGATGGATCACAGATAAGCAACATTCCCGGGTAACGCCTTTTCATTTCAATTGGCAGGTGCCACATGGGGGCATTGCGGTACTCCGTATTTCCATAAGAGGAAAACCCCCTGTGTATCATTCCAACTCTTTGCAAACCGGCTTTTTGGAAGCGCTCAATTGCACCACTCCACAATTCAAGATCGGGGTTGATGGGGTTTTTTACAAGCACTGGGATATCGATTCCCTGCAGGGCGTCGGCAATCTCCTGGATGCTGAAAGGGCTTACCGTTGTACGGGCACCGATCCATAAAATATCAACTTCATACTGCAACGCCTCTTCTACATGTTTTCCGCTGGCAACTTCAACAGTAGTTAGCAGGCCAGTTCCTTTTTTTGCTTTTAAAACCCATTGGAGTCCCTTTGTGCCAATGCCTTCAAATTGCCCTGGCTTTGTTCGCGGCTTCCATATTCCTGCCCGCAGAATATCTACTTTTCCTGTGTTAGCGAGCCGTTGTGCAGTTTCAAGTACCTGCTCTTCCGTTTCAGCACTGCATGGCCCGCTAATGATCAAAGGGCGTTTCTCCCATGCCTGCGTTAATTTATCTTTCATGGCTGGTATGTCTGTTTCCGCTGTAAATTTAGTTTTATGTTGTCAATAAAAGGCTGTAAGGTTTGAGTTGAATTTATGGTGACCTTCATTCAAACTTATTTTTTTAATCAACAAGCGTTCTATCTGCATTGTTTAGCATACGACGTTGAATAAGGTTTTACAATTGCACACATATCAAAAAAGCCATCCCGGAGAACCGGGATGGCTTATACGATTGCTTGCCATTAAAAATTTAAATTTAGTAAGTGATTGACAAGTATCACTTAATAAAAGACATATTATTTCTTAGTTGAATCAACTGTAGTAGTAGTCTTAATTGTTGTGTCAGTAACTGTTGTTTTAACTGTAGTGTCTGCAGGAACTGGAGTTACAGTTGTAGTTGTAGTTGTGTCAGAAGTAGTTGTGCTAGTTTCTTCTTTCTTTTCGTCATTACAAGCTACGAATGAAGCGGCGATTAACGCGATTGCTAAGAATTTTTTCATTTTGATGTTGTTGTTTAATTTTAAAATTATAATTTGAAGTTAATACCCGGAATAAAGAAAGGTAACCCGGTCATTTGAAAAATATTATTTTTCTTTTTTTTGGGTTACAAATCCATAATCGTAGTATTAATACACACTTAGTGAATACATCATCACCGGAAAAATCTTTACTGGAAGGCCTGGCAAGGGAAGATAAAGAGGCTATTGAGAAGATATATAGGGACAATTATAATATGGTGCAGTCACTTATCGTTAATAATAGTGGTACCACAGACGATGCCGCTGATATTTTCCAGGAGGCAATGATCGTGCTTTTTGAAAAGTCAAAAAGCCCTGATTTTGAGCTGAATTGTGCGCTTAAAACGTATATATATTCTGTTTGCAGGAGATTGTGGCTCAAAAAGCTGCACCAGATGCAACGATTCAGCAAGCAAACAGATGAACTGGAACAGGTGGTGCCGGTTGAAGAAGAACTGGAATTCCATGAAAAGCGGCAGAACGATTTTTCAATTATGGAAAATGCGATGAGCAAGATTGGAGAGCCCTGCAAAAGTTTACTGGAAGCTTATTATATTCAGAAAAAACAAATGCAGCAGATAGCTACAGAGTTTGGATACACCAATGCCGATAATGCAAAAACCCAGAAATACAAATGCCTTGTGAGATTGAAGAAACTATTTTTTGCACAATACAAAAATGGAAAATAAGATGGACGATATTTTACTAATAGACGCAGCCGAGAGGTATGTAAAGGGAGAAATGACTGCAGAAGAAAGAACTTATTTTGAAGAAGTAAGGAAAAATAATCCGGAACTAGATCAGTTGGTAGTTGAACACATTTTCTTCTTTAACGAATTGAACAAATACAGCGATACGAAAAGCTTTAAGCATAGTTTGAATGAAACAGTCGCTAAACTAACCAATGAAGGTTTTATCTCCAAAGCTCCTTTGAAAGGGAAAGCAAAGCTCGTTTATATGTGGAACCGTTACAAAAGAACGATTGCTGTTGCTGCTTCTATTGCCGGTATTGTTTCAATAATCAGTGTCGGCGCAATTTCGTCATACACAAATAGCAAAGTTCCCGACACAAAATTGTTGGTACAAAAGCTTGATGAGCAGGTTAAGCAACAAGCTGTAAAAACACGCCAGATTGAGAGTAAACTGAAGGATGTTATTGCAGATTCAAAGAAGCAGCCTGCGGAAACTGAAAAGGAAAAATCGACTCCTATTGAATCAAAATTCAGGGCAACGGGCTTCCTGATTGATAATATAAATAATTTTATTGTTACCAATGCACACGTTGTAAAAGAAGCACGACATCGTTTGATCGTTGAAAACAGCAAAGGAGAACAATTCCGTGCAGAGGCGGTGTACATCAACAATGACAATGATCTTGCTATTTTAAAAGTAACTGATAAGGACTTTAAATCGCTGCCTCCGCTGCCTTACAGCATCAGGAAAACCAATGCTGAATTAGGCGAACAAATATTTATGCTTGGTTATCCTAAACAGGAGATCGTTTATGGTGAAGGGTATGTAAGCGCAAAAAATGGTTACAAAATGGATACTATTTATTGTCAACTGAGCACAGCAGCAAATGAAGGTAATAGTGGTTCTCCCGTAATAAACAGGAATGGGGAATTACTTGGTATTATTACAAGTAGGGAAACGAGTACGGAGGGTGTAGTTTATGCTATCAAATCGCCCAATATTTATAGTGCAGTGGAAGAAGTAAAAAAAATAAAGGACTATGAAAAGATAAAAATAACTTCTGCACCTGTTTTGAAAGGAACCGACAGGCCTACACAAATCAAGAAGGTACAGGATTATGTTTTTATGATAAAAGGGAATTAAGCAAAAAGTGGAATATAAAAAAACGGCAGCTGAAAGGGAGGGCGCTGAAAAAGTCCTTTAAGACTTATTGACAAAGGGGAGTAAAAAGACGAAAGTTTTTTTACTCCCCTTTTGTATTTTGTATCAGATTCAAAACTTAATGTAGATGCTGATACAACAAGTAGAATTTCAATTCAGTGAGTATAGTTCGCTTTATGATTTGATTGTGCCAAAGGAAAATCTGTTGCGGAAAATCAATGATCTGATAGATTTTTCCTTTATTTACAACGAACTGGTAAGTAAGTATTGTCATAATAATGGACGAGCCGCAGAAAGTCCAATTCGTATGTTCAAGTATTTACTTCTAAAAACGATTTATGATATTTCTGATGTTGATGTAGTGGAGCGTTCACGTTTTGATATGTCGTTCAAGTATTTTTTAGATATGTCACCTGAGGACGATGTGATTAATCCCAGCTCCCTTACAAAATTTAGAAAGCTAAGATTGAAAGATACCGATTTATTGAACCTTCTTATAAACAAAACAGTAACCCTGGCTATTGAAAAAGGAGTAATCCGATCTAAATCAATTATTGTTGATGCTACGCATACCTTATCCAGATCAAACCCATTCTCAGCCATCGAAGTTCTGAGAGAGCGCTCAAAGCAGCTTCGAAAAGCTATTTACATGTATGATGAAGACTGGAAGGATCGAATGCCGAAAAAGAATGTTGAAAATGATTTAGAAAAGGAGTTGGCGTATTGTAAAGAATTAAAAGAAATTGTTGAGAAAGAGCCATCTATCAGTTCAATACCTGCAGTACAAGAAAAGTTAAATATCTTAAGTGAGATGGTTGAAGACACTCAAGAAAATATTGTGTTATCAA
>JBDSBG010000191.1:0-6879 GCA_039921685.1 Ferruginibacter sp. | reverse complement strand
CTGTGCCAACTATAAAAATAAACCGCTATAACCCTCTGTTTATAATGGTTGCAGCCACTTCAAAATAAAGAAACAGGCGTTCTGCCTGTTTGCAATCCTTAAAGATAAAATTGACAACTCCATAACCAGCCGGCTACCAAGGTTTCGTTCAACATCGCTTTCATTTCTTGCCCGTTGGGCAAAACGAAAGCTTAGTTATTATGTGCTGTGCGGCGATTAATAATGTACTTCGCAATTAGGCAAAGCTGCTTTTATTCTAAATATTTCTAAACTGTCTATATTGTCATTCACTAATCCTAGATATTTGAGTTGCTTTAAATTTCCGATATCAAGCGGAAGTTTATGTATTGCTGTCCCGTCTAAATAGAGATCAGTAAGTTCGGTTAAAGACATTAAGTTATCTATGTTATTAATTAAGCAATCCGTTAAAATAACCACTTTTAAATTCTTGAGAGTTGATATTTCATCCGGCAATCTCAAAAATGTCGCTAGTGAGATGCTCAATGTGTCTAACAATTTTAAATTTTCTATTCTTGCTGGAATTTCAGAGATCATCCAACATTTGATTCCATCGTCTGGTATTGAATTACTATGTAGTCCAAGATCACAATCCATTCCCGATACACTCAATGTTCTCAAATTAAGCATTTGAAAAACACTATCTGGGATGTTATTACTCATGAGTTTTTCTGTAGAAGTATAATAAGCCGTCACAGCATTTAATCGATTCCTTGCGATGTTATTTTTCAGAGTTGTGGTGCATGCGTTTGAGAAAATACAAATAAAGAAAAAGAAAAGTATGAGTTTAAAAGTTGTCATAATAGCATTGCACATAACGCACGAATTTACGAAATTGGGCGTAAGGGTGGAATTTATTTGGGATTGAAAATCAAGGAGATCGTTGTTGGTTTTTTGAACTGTTGATTGCGCCAATGCGCAGGAAGTCGTTAGGATCGTCTTCGTAAAGGTTGTCAGGGCGGTTCATGATATTTATGAATTTATCCTTACTTACATGAAGATACCGCTCAGTTGTGCGAATGTCGAAATGGCCTAAAATATCTTTGATGTATTTTACATCAATCCCTTTTTCAAGTAACTGCGTGGCAAAACTATGACGCAGGCTGTGAAATGAAAACTGGTTTTTTATCTGTGCACATAAAAAAATCAGTTCACTCATTGCGATAATAAAAATGAAAACTATAATTGATTTATGGGTAAGTGAACTTACATGCAAATGATAAAAAAAATAACCGGAACTACACTTGTATCAGCTGGCGTGGCATTCTTTTATCAGCAAAACAAAAATCAAGAGCTACTTTCCCTCCTATAGGAAATCCCCTCCGGCTTGCCGGCGTCGGTCAACAAACACTACCCGAAAGCCCCCGTTAAATACACTTTTAACGGGGCTTTTTATGTGGGGCCTTGCGGCTAGTGTTCTTAATGTTGTGCGAGCCTATTTTAAATTAGCATTGCCAAACCTTAGGTTTATTTTCAGTTCCACGAAGGCTTCAAATGAGATGTCACTTTTCGAGATTTTGGAGTGGCAGATAAGACAAAGTATAACAAGATTTGCAGGAAGATTGTTCTCGACGTTTTCATCAATGTGATGAACTTGAAAATGCCCAACGTCAGTATTTTACAAAAAGGACATTGAGAATTAATTTCTTGTTGCAATAACTACTTTATTTAATTTTGGACAAAAGGTCGCCTTTTAAGTTTTACTTTTGCCGAGCTAAACTTTGATTCGGCTTCGATTATTTTAGGTAGGAGATTGGTTGAACCAACCAAGCTTGAAAATCTTGAGTTATATCTGGGGTTTCTAGCGGCCCATTATCTGAATACCGTTTTGTGCTATTGAGAAATTCAATCTTGTTTATTGATCGAGTGGATTTTTATAAAAAAAACTTTTACTTTTTTGCTTCGCCAAAAAAGTAACAAAACAGGTGACTCGAATCCATTACCTCCCGATTTCGGGGAGGAGTCTTGGTTAAGCTATTGTACTACTGTGGCTTCAACACTTTTTCCCTGATTAATGAAACGCAACCACACTTTTATTTCAATAGCACAACACGTTAAAGGTTATGAAATGAAAGCTGATACGATGTTCGTAGCGATGTTAGCGAACTCCGTTGACTTTGGCGAACGTTCTTGAAAGGCAAGCTGTTAATTCTTTCAGCCTTGGTCGCATCCGCTGCAAGAATTCTATTCGAACCATCTAAAACTTCCCGGCGAACATACCATTCGTTAGGGTTAGATTGCTACTACCTGGAGATAGCTCGCGTATATTCCCTGAAAAAGTTCCCTCAACTTCTGTAGAAGTAAGCTTTGTTATGGTAACTGTTCCGGATTCTCCCTCATAAAATGTAGAACCATCTATAACTAAGTCAAGAGCTGGCTCTAGAGTAGTCGATGATCCATCAAAATCGCCGGCAATATTTCCGCTTGAGGTGCTTGCATCACTTGCCACATATAACTTGATTGATACTACGTTTGATGTGATACTAGAGCTACCAGAGGTGTATCCAGTAGTTAATGTAATAAGTCGGTAAGGGCCAGCCGCTGACGTAATAGCAGTACTCGTGGTTTCATTGAAAGAATAGTAAGATGAAGAGCCGGCAAAATTTGGAGAACTGTTAAAGCTGATTTTTGCACGTCCGGAAGTCAACGCGTCAGAGCCGGTTGATTCGTTTTTATCTTTCTTACAAGAGGTAAAAAGGAACAATGTGCCAAACGCAATAATTGCTGGCAAAGTCAGTAATTTTTTCATTTGTGAAATAATTTTTAAAATGAGGGGTAAAAATACAAATTTTGATAATTTAAAAGCATTAAAGCAATCTTTTTGGAAAATTATTTCATAAACGCTTTTGCTTTCTCATACTGTCTGCCGCCTCGGTTATACCTATTTTTATTGAGTGACTGTATATGTTGGCGAATATGCAAAAACAACCATGAAAATCGCAAATATTGACCCGCAAAATATATTTTTGGACAGCCACAATATATAGACAGTTTCATTTATTACATGACGATTTTGAGAAGGAAATAATTTTCGATTCGCTTAAAACTTTACCCGGAAGAGGGCTTAGGACAGTTTGTTAATTCGTTCCTGAATAATAAACCCTTCATTTAATAGCGTCTCATGATACAGATGCTTCACGCTGTTGGAATAAGCCCTGATTTCTAAGAGAATTTTGTTGCCTTTATACTACAATCTTCCTCCTTCCCACTTGCTCAATAATTATCTCGCTAAGTTCTGTACTTTCCATATTTGCACTGGTGATTTGCATACAATCCACTTGCAATTTAGTAAAGATTAGTCAAGTCGTATTTTTAGCTGCAAAGTTTGCAAAGCTGCGGTGGGTGCGCACAACGAGAGTTTGTGAAAAAACCTCTCGTCTACACCAAATATACACACTATGTGAATAGGCTGTTTGAAGTATTGTAAATCCCATTATGGATGTGATTCATAGGCTTTGAAATTGCTGTAAACTTTGTGCAGACGGGATGAAATTTGTGGTTGAAAACCGGTGATCCCTGCCGCTTGCGGTCCTGGTTGTGATGTTCCAGCCGGGGTGGGCGAGCTAAGCCGGTTTAAAATTTTGAAGCATCTAACTGCTTTTCAGCCTTTTGTTTCTACCGTAGTAGCAACGGCCTGCTGGTTGCAACTTTTTCAAAATAAAAAAGTTGCACCTCCCGTGGTTGCAGTTTTTTAGAAATGAAAATTCCTGCAACAACGGGATTTGATAAATAAAGGACCGGGCTCTAAAGTTTCCTTCCGCTAGCAGCAAATAGAAATCTACCTGCTCAAGCGCAGCAATCAGGACTTGTTTTATAACTTGTACAATCATTTTAGGACGATACAAAATCCAGTCGACATCCTTTCTACATCCTATCTACATTCTATCTCCTCCCTAGCTACATTCTACCTGGAACGAAGGATGAATTATTTCAAAAGCTTCAAGAACGGTCATTTCCTATCATTTCCTCCGGGTTTTAAGGATGAATGTAGTGGGGGTTATAGGTTTGTATCCACAAGCCAATGCCGGCTGAAAAATAAATTACAATGAAAAAACAATTACCGTTTTCGCTTACACTTATCCGTGGTGCCATTGGGAAAGAATTTGTGATCAAGCATTATAAAGATGGTGCGGTGCAAACAAGGTATCCTGATATGTCGGGGATCGTTGCCACGCCGCGACAAAGGAAATGCAGAAATTTATTTAAAGAAGCAGTGGCCTATGCAAAGGAAGTAATTGCGGATGCGGAACGCAAAACATACTGGCAGAAAAAATTAAGAAAGCGCAACGCGGTGTACAATGCAGCTATCAAAGAATTTATGCTGCGTGAGAAGAAAGCTAAGGAAAAGAAGGTTTTAGAAACCAACCGCCTGCTGAGGATGTCTATGAAAAACCTGCAGGATGAAAATGCCCTCGCTTTCAAAAAAATGGACCTTGTTACTGGTTTCCAGGATGAGATGGCGGTTCAATCAACCGCAGCAACCGGCAAAGCGGTTTTGCCTGCTCCAAAAAAATATTTTGCCTCTCATACAACGTTTGATATCAAAACTGGTTTTATTATATTTAATTCTACGTAATTAAAAAAGCAAAACTAAATGGAATTTGCCGGGCTTATCGAGGAAATAAAATCGGGGAATGAATCTGCACAAGATGCTTTGTTCAAAAAATTATCCGGCCGGATGTTTATCGTGTGCAGGCGCTATATAAAAAATACGGAGGATGCTGAGGAAAGAATGCTGGATGGCTTTTGCAATGTGTTTTTAAATATTGGTTCATTTGAGTATAAAGCTGATGCAGCATTTTTAAACTGGATGAAACAAATTATGATCCATGCCTGCATGCGGCAACTGCGAAAGAAAAATACAGTAAGCATTTTACCTGAAACAGCAGCAGGAGATGTGCCGATGCAGGATGATATTGTTAATAAACTTTCTGCTTCAGAAATATATAAACTGATCATGGTTTTGCCGGAAGGTTACCGCACGGTTTTTAATTTGTATGTTATTGACGGCTTTGATCACAATGAAATCGGCCGCTTACTGAATATTTCTGCAAACACATCACGTACCCAATTGCTGCAAGCCAGAAAACTATTACAAAAAAAATTAAACAGCAACAAACACAATCATGAGCCAGCATTATCAAAATAAAGAAACCCGCTGGAGCCAGGAAGTTGCGGAACTGGAATATGTACCGGGGCTTGCGATGCCCAACCCAGCGGATTCACTGAGGAAACTGCACAAAAAATTGCGGGATGAAAAAAGAAATAAAAGAAAAATATTTTTTATGCTTGCTGCTGCATGCTTTACCGTGATACTGTTTGTGCCTGCCGTTGTGCAACAAAATAACCAGCCTCCTGCTCCCCGGCAAATGGCCAGTCCCAACCTGAAAAAAACAATCATTGACCCGCCTATCGCAAAAGAAAATAAAAGCGTGCAGCAAAAAGTACGCGAACCGCAAAAGGAGATGAGCCCTGTACCGCCGCCTGTTATTAAGGTTGAAAAAAATGAGCCCTTGGTTATCCTTCCTTTACCAGGAAACATTTTACCAACTGCATCAGACAGCCCCGCTTTGAATCCAATTACCGAAACCGCCGTTGCTCCTATGAAAAGAAAATATCCAGTGGTACATATCAACAGCATTAAAACCCCTGAAGGCGCCGAAGAAGTGATTGATGATATTAAAAACCCCTTCAGGCGCATCCTGAACCGGCCAGCTCTGCCGCCATGGGCGGTTCCCGTTTATAGCAGCGAACATGTAATCAATAAAAACAAAAATTCACAAAACTAAAAAATGAAAAAAATTATTTTCGTGCTCGCACTTTATACAGGTGCAGCCATATCAACACATGCCCAGTATTCAAACAAGATCCAGGATCCATTTGACGTATCTCCAGAAAACTTTAAGCGCCAGTATTTTTTTGAACTGGGTAACGGCAACAGGGCCGAAATTAAATTAACTGAAATATCGAACCTGGATTATTTAAAGAACGTTGATTCATTGCTGGAGGTTGTTGTAAAGGACCTCATGCCTTTGAGGGACTCTTTTGCTGACCCGCTGGCTTCCAGGCGTATCCAGTATATGATGGATGCTCCGGGGTTGGTTAAGATACGCATACAAAATTTCCCAGGGCCCGCAAGCAGCGACTATATAAAAAGCGATGGGGTGATCGCTTCTTTGAAAATTACGCAGGATAGCCTTTTTATAACAGGAAGGGTTAGGGGAAAACCTGCTTCGGCATTCTTTCCATTAAAACCAGCCTACGATTATTACCGCATATGTTTTTATTTGAACGATATCAACGACCTGGCAGGTTATATGGACGGCAGGCTAAATGAAAAAGTTGCAAGATTGCATGATAACCTGGATAAGCGTTGGATATACAAAAAAGGTAAAGTGCAAACAAGCCGTGATTCAACCATTACGGCTATGGCTAACCGTGGGAGGATCGGCGGCGGTGATCTTTATATAGTGCGTTTTTCGGTTGATGCACAAAATTATAAATATCGTTTCGTGCCTTCGGCAACGATATCGGGAGCAATTGTTTCCAGCCGTAATCTTACCCGCAGGGAGTTTGCAATTGGTACGGAGTTTCATTTCCTGTTTTCAAACGACATTGCCGGTAAAACACATAGTTACCCAAACCTGTTTATAACCGTGAGCTACGGCAGTACAAAAATTGATCCGAAGGCCATGCGATCAGCTTATGCATCTGTGAACCTACTCCGTTATATTTCACTGGCTTACCTGGTAGACCGCAAGGGTGAGTTTTATGATAAGCATAGTTTTAAGATAGGGATTGGCCGTTTTTCTCTTTTTGGTGGATCAACAAGAGTAGAACCGGGCTTCTATTTCAGTAATT
>JBDSBG010000190.1:0-17102 GCA_039921685.1 Ferruginibacter sp. | reverse complement strand
TTTACCTTTTACATTTTATATTCATTATTTTACATTTTACATTTACTAAACCATCTCTTTCAACTTCACCACCACCACATACACTTCCTCCTTAGATACCAGGTTACAATTTGTTAATGTAAAATGCAAAATGTAAAAAGCTGATTACTTCATAACAATGAGTTGTTTACCTTTTACATTTTATATTCATTATTTTACATTTTACATTTACTGAACCATCTCTTTCAACTTCACCACCACCAGATCCACTTCCTCCTTAGAAACCAGGTTACAATTTTTAAATGTAAAAAAAAATGTAGAATGTAAACCCTGATTACTTCATAACAATGAGTTGTTTACCTTTTACATTTTATATTCATTATTTTACATTTTACATTTACTAAACCATCTCTTTCAACTTCTCCACCACCACATCCACTTCCTCCTTCGTATTGTTTTTTGAGAAACTGAAACGTACCGTTATCTGATTGGGATTATTGTTGATCGCAGAGATTACATGGCTGCCCTGCTCAGCGCCGGAGGTACAGGCACTACCGCCACTGGCACATATATTATTAATGTCAAGATTGAATAATATCATTTCAGATTTTTCTGTTTTGGGAAAACTTGCACTTAACACTGTGTACAAACTTTTTCCAAATACATCACCATTAAAACCAACACCGTTTATATTTTTTTTCAACTCCTCATACATGTACTTTTTCAACGAACCAATATAGGTACTGTGAGCATCATGATTTTCTGAAGCAATTTCAAGTGCTTTTGCCATGCCGGCTATGCCATAAATGTTTTCTGTACCCGCTCGCATATTCCTTTCCTGGGCACCACCATGTACAATTGGTTTTATTCGTACATTTTCATTGATGTATAATAACCCTACTCCTTTTGGCCCGTGAAATTTATGCGCAGCCCCCGTAATAAAATGCACCGGAGTATTACGAAGATCAAAAGGGAAGTGACCAACGGTTTGCACAGTATCGCTGTGAAAAATAGCCTGGTAAGCTTTGCACAGATTGCCAACTGCATTTATATCGAGGATATTCCCGATCTCATTGTTAGCGTGCATGAGTGATACCAAAGTTTTCTCGGGCGAATTAGCCAGCAATTTTTCAAGGTCTTTAAGATCGATATGCCCATCGGGTAATAATTTTACATACGAGACCTTAACAACATCCCTGTTATCTAAATATTCAACCGTGTGGGTAACGGCATGATGTTCTATTTTTGAAGTAATGATACGCTTGCATCCCAGATCTCTTACTGCCGCCTGGATTGCAGTGTTGCTGCTCTCTGTACCGCCACTGGTAAAAAATATCTCTGCAGGATGTGCATTTAAAATTTTTGCAATCGATTTACGTGCAGTCTCAATAGCCATCCTCGTTTCTCGTCCGTAAGAATAAATTGAAGAAGGATTCCCAAATTTATCCGTAAGATACGGCATCATAGCTTCCAGTACAACCGGGTCAAGGGAAGTAGTGGCGGCGTTATCAAAATAAATACGGTGGTTCATCAGGTATAAAATTTATTCATGGTTCAGCTTACATTGCTTCCTGGATGTCTTTCATCAAACGCATTGCGATGTTGTCAGCTGTTTTTTCAAAATTACTTTCTGCATAAATACGTATGATGGGTTCGGTATTGCTTGTGCGTAAATGAACCCAATCTTCATCAAATTCTATTTTCAACCCATCTTCATTATTGATGGGCTGCGATTTATATTTTTTCTCAATCTTCTCAAATACCTTTTTTACATCCACCCCATTGTTCAATACCATTTTATTTTTGCTGATGAAATAATCCGGGTAAGTATTGCGCAACTGCTTGATGCTTTTTTTACTTTTGGCAAGATGTGTTAAGAACAAGGCAATCCCGATCAGGGCATCTCTTCCGTAATGAAGATCCGGAACAATGATACCACCGTTTCCTTCACCTCCAATCACTGCATTAACTGATTTCATTTTGTTTACCACATTCACTTCTCCAACAGCGCTGGCAAAATATTTACCACCATGCTTCAACGTTATATCCTTTAATGCTTTGGTAGATGACATGTTGCTAACAGTATTCCCCTGTTGCGAGGCCAGCACGTAATCTGCTACAGCCACCAACGTATATTCTTCGCCAAACATAGTTCCATCTTCACAAACAAAACAAAGCCTATCCACATCGGGATCCACTGCTATGCCTAATGATGCTTTTTTAAGGCAAACCTCCTGGCTAAGGCCCGTTAAATGTTCGGGCAATGGTTCCGGGTTGTGCGCAAACTTACCATCCACTTCTGCATTGATCACAATAATATCTTCTACGCCCAAAGCTTTTAATAACTGGGGTACAGCGAAAGCCCCGGTACTATTAACGGCATCAAGTACAATCCTGAAATTCGCAGCAGCGATGGCATCCTTATCAACCAATATGTTTTTAAGGATCGTTGCGATATGCTCCGTAAGCATATTATCATTTGTAGAGATTGTTCCAAGCTTGTCTACGGTTGCAAAATCAAACGCTTCTTTTTCTGCCAACTCAAGAATAAATTTCCCTTCATCGCCACTGATGAATTCACCTTTGTTGTTCAGGAGTTTTAATGCGTTCCATTCCTGCGGATTATGGCTTGCAGTAAGAATAATACCGCCGTCAGCATTTAAAAAAGTTACTGCCATTTCCACGGTAGGTGTAGTACTAAAATCGAGGTCAATTACATCAATTCCGAGTGCAGACAATGTTGCATTCACGATACTTTTAACCATTACACCGCTTATGCGGCCATCCCTGCCAACCACTACTTTTTTATTCTTTGATTGGGGGTTATTTTCGCCTTGCTGTAAAAGCCAGGTTCCGTATGCAGCAGTAAATTTTACAATATCAAGTGGAGTAAGATTATTATTGGTTGTTCCGCCGATTGTGCCGCGGATGCCCGAGATACTTTTAATCAATGCCATTTAGATCGAATTTTAAAGATTTGCAAAGATAGGCAAAGAGTTGTGAATTGCGAGTTGTGCGTTCTGCGTTTTCGGACGGTTGAACGATATTCCTGGCATTCCTGGTGAGCCATTTGGTTGCCAGATGCAAGCTTCCTGAAAACAGCCATCAGCAGCGCTATCATAGTTGTTGCAATATTGAATAGCGAATTTCCTATGGTTAACTTTTGATATTTTATTTCTGACGGCTGAATTTCTGACCGCTGATTGCCGACATCTGATATCCATTAACTTTGTTCGATGCAAACCTGGTTTAAAGAATGGTTCAATACAACATATTATCACCAGCTCTATTTTAAAAGAGATGATAAGGAGGCTGCTGCGTTCATTGATAAACTAATTGGCCATTTAAAACCGGCAACAAATTCATTGATGCTGGATGTGGCTTGCGGCAAGGGAAGGCATTCAATACAACTAGGCGCAAAGGGGTTTGATGTAACAGGTATTGATCTCAGTGAAGACAGTATTCTTGAGGCTTTAAAAAA
This sequence comes from Ferruginibacter sp., assembly GCA_039921685.1. GTDB lineage: Bacteria > Bacteroidota > Bacteroidia > Chitinophagales > Chitinophagaceae > Ferruginibacter. The sequence goes on along the minus strand of JBDSBG010000190.1, from coordinate 13,642 downwards.
TGAGACAGAGAAACTGCATTTTTATCAACATGATATGCGTCTTCCATTCTGGATTAATTATTTTGATTACGCTTTTAATTTTTTTACAAGCTTTGGTTATTTCAAAACACAGCGGGAGCATGACAATGCAATCCGAACCATTGCACAGTCATTAAAGCAAAAAGGAATTTTTGTGATGGACTACCTGAATGTACACTATGCGGAAGATAATATTGTGCATCAATCAGAAAAAGAAATTGAAGGAGTAACATATATTATTACAAAATGGTATGATGAAACGCATTTCTATAAAAAGATCATGGTGGAAGATGAAGCATTGGAAGCGCCATTGGTTTTTACAGAGAAAGTAGCCAAGTTCTCCTTAGGCGATTTTACCGAAATGTTTGCTTACCAGGGCATGCAGATAAAAGAAGTGTTTGGAGACTATGGATTCAACAACTATTCCATAAAGCGGTCGCCAAGATTAATTATGATTGCAGAAAAGATTAAATAAATGGACAATTATTAATTGTCAATTATCAATTATCAATTATTAATTTTCAATTTTTTACGTTCTTATTATTAACCAACATCCACCTCGCCGTTTCATACATTGCCGAAGTAAGCTCCGATAAATGTTTTTTTGCAGAATCTTCCTGTTGCTGTGTTAATGGCGGAAGATCATTTTTTACGGGCACAAATTCTTCTTTCTTTATGCGAATGTTCTTTCTATAAAAATATTTATCCGTTACAACGCCGATCCATCCGGGTGCATGATAGATAATAAATGCAGCACTTTCATTTTTGCATGAATCGAGTACATCTCTTCCCAATGTTGAATTGCTATAGGGTTGTTGCAACATACCTGCAATGGTTGGCAGCACATCTACCTGGGAAACGGGTTCACTGTGTTTGGCAGGTGTGAGCAATGCCGGTGCATAAAATAACATGGGGATATGCTCATCACTCAGGCGTTGCTCCACCCATGCTTTTGGATAAATGGCTTCCGAATTTCCTTCAACACCGTGATCACCTATAAAAACAAAAATCGTATTATTGAAATAGGCTTCCTTCTTTGCTGCCTCAATGAATTTTTTATAACAGTAATCCGTGTATGCAAATGCATTGTATTCTTTCAGTGATTCAAATCCATATTTAAACAACTCTTCGTCAGGAATTGTTTTCCTCACAAAATCAGAATCTTCCTCCGGGATATCAAATGGCCTGTGATTATCTGCTGTTTGAATGATCGCAAAAAAGGGTTTGACTTGCCCGCTGATCACCTTGTTGGCTTCTAAAAATAAATTCTTATCACTGATGCCCCATACATTTAGTTTCTTTGACTCATAGCTTCCTTCCTCATACACATGTACATCCTTGATGTTTTTTATCAACCCGCTAAAGTTGTTGAACTGGCTGCGGCCACCAAGGAAATAAAATTTTTCATATCCTTCAAAATCATTGATGATCGTACGTTGGTTAACAGAGGCTTCATTGCGTGTAGCAAATGTACTGAGTTGAACATCCGGGATGCCACTCAATATTCCAAACACACCACGGGCCGTACCAAACGTAGGTGAGAAACAACGATCAAAGAAAATACCTTCTTTGGTAAGTTCATTAAAGTAAGGTGTGCTGTTCAACGGGTTCCCACTCATGCTGCTTTTGTACATGCTGAAACTTTCGCAGATCACCAATACAATATTTGGCTGGCTCTCCAGTGCTTTACTCCCTGGCTGAATAAGCCTTGTATATTTATTGCTGGCGATGGTAGCATTATTGAGGTCAAGGAAACGGGAGATCACGGGATAATAATCTTTTGCCTTTGTATTATAGTCAGGAGCCCGGAAACGAAGTGTTGTAAAAAAGTTCTGCAAAGGGTTTAAAGCAAGGTTGCTTTTAAATTCATCATTCAAACTAAATGCCCTGAAGAAATTGAGTGGAGAGGCCGTAAAAAAACCATACATGAACCAACCCAGCAATAACAATGCAGCAACATGCCAGCGGCGTTGGTATGCAAATTTATGTACATTGATATTTTTTCCGGTAACGCCAACATGTGTTCGCCTAAACATCCACGTTACCATGAGTGCGGCTCCAAACAATCCTATCAATATCCAGATGATTGGATAGCTTTGCCAGACCATCTGCAAACTTTCCTGTGGATCCTCTGCAAAGATCAACGCATCGGCATTGAGCCTGGCATTGATATAAGCGAACTGCCCGAAATCTGCTCCATAAAAAAACAGTACAAGTAGAGTGATGATGCCAAGATAGATGGTCCAGAATTTTTTCAAACGCTCGCTGTAAAAAGGAGAAAATTTTGGGTACAACGAAAACAGTGCAATCGGGAATAATATGAAAGCGATCCAGCGAAGGTCATATTTTAATCCCAGCCAGAATGAGGGTAATAGATCTAATATGCCTATTGCCTTCGGTTTAAAGCATATCACTGTTGCTATCCGGAATGCGGTAAATATAAACAGGTAGATAAAAAATAAGGTGACTATCCACTGTATTGTTTTCGGCACACGCCATTTTATAAGCATAACTGAAAACTTCCTTTTAATTTGAGATCCGTGAAGGATTGGAAGTTTAGAGGGTCAGGCGTTTGAGGATCTAAACATTTTAACTCCTAAACCTATAAACTTGTATTCTTAAGCAATCCAGTTTAGTTGTAAAGTTAATTTACAACTTAGATAATTCATATTAATTTTTGACATTCATTTATCAATGCAATCCGCCTTCTACAAGCTCAGGCTGAAAAGTGTTGAAGAATAAAAATGCCGCTACTTATTTTTTTTATTATTATTCAGCAACAGGTACTTCGCAGTTTCGTACCAGGCTTCTGTAAGTTGTGCCAGGTAGTTTTTTATACTATCTGTTGCCATGTTTTGAGGCACTGGATCGTTATCAATCACTGAAACGAATTCTTTTTCCTGGGTTTTTAAATTTCTCCTGTAATAAAACCGGTCAGTAACAAGTCCAATGGTAGAAATATCCGGATCAGCAATAAAAGCGAATTTTCTTCCAGCTGCTGTGCCCGCAAAAAGGTCTCTTCCAAAAGTATTATTTGTATAAGATTGTTTTGTTATTGATGCGAGTGATGGCATTATGTCAAGCTGCGAACATACATCGGTTACCTTTACGGGACTAAGTAAAGCCGGAGCATAAAAAAGCAAGGGCACATGTTCTGACAAAATATTTTGTTTTGTAAAACTCTGGGGGAAAAGGGTACCCGCGTCTCCATGCAGTCCATGGTCTCCTACAAACACAAAGATAGTATTGCTGAAATATTTTTCTTTTTTCGCAGCCTCTATAAATTTCCTGTAACTAAAGTCTGTATAGCGAAAAGCATTTAACTGGCCATTATTATCGAAACCATATTTAGCAAGCGTATCTGCGGGATAATCTACTTTTTTAAATTCATCAAGATCCTCCCCCGGTATGGTGTAGGGGCGGTGGTTATCGGCCGTTTGTATCACTGCAAAAAAAGGTTTATTTTGCTTTGATAAAATTTTATTTGCTTCAAGGAAAAGATTCTTATCACTGATGCCCCACACATCTTCTTTTTGTGCTTTAAAATTCTCCTGTTCATAAATGGTAAGGTCGCTGATATTGTTATGCAAAAGTCCTCGAATATTTGCCCAGGTTGTACTTCCTCCTAAAAAATAAAACTTATCATGCGTTTTAAAATCGTTCATGATGGTATGCTGGTCAACAGCTGAAGGATTCCTGCTTGCCGTTTTGGGTTGCTCAACGTCAGGGGTACCCGTTATGACGGCCCACACGCCCCTTGCAGTGCCAAATGCAGGAGTAAAACATCTTTCAAAAAAAACACCGCTATCGCACATACTTTTAAAATAAGGCGTTGCATCTAATTTATTTCCAAACATCGAACTTTTATATGCACTGAAACTTTCGCAAATAACAACCACAATATTTGGTCGCACAGCAGGCGTGTCAGTAAAAGAATAAGTTCTTTCATAATTTAGTTTGATGCTATCCTTATCTTTCACCTCCAGATAGTCTGCCATTAAACTATAATACGCCCTCACTTTCTTAATATCATAGCCGGAATTTTTAAAGCTGAGCGAGCTAAAAAAACTTTGGAAAGGGTTCAGCGCTGTGCTTGATTTAAATTCATCGGTAAAAATAAAAGCGTCGCTCCAACGTAATGGATACTGGCCCAGTTTACCAAAAGTAAAACCAGCAAGCATCAAAACAAACAACACATAATAAAGCGTATTCACCTTGCTTTTTACAGGTGCTGCTTTGTTCTGGAATTTAGTCAGCAACCTTTTATGGCCCCATGCAAACAGGAGGATCAAAGCAATAAAGAGCAAAGTAATTTTTAGCACAGGGTATGTCTCCCACATCATGGTTGCAGAAATTCCGGCATCCTGAAAATAATTAAGTACCGAAGCATTCAACCGCTGGTGCAGGTAATCGTAATGGTAAAAGTCGGCGCCGTAAAAAAACAGGGAGATTATGAATACGATCGTTAACATTACCGTCCAGAATGCTTTTGATCCTGTTTTTTTGAAAGGATTTAAAAGGGGTATTGCACATAAAATCAGCATGCTTAACCCAAGTATTGATACCAGCCTTGCATCATAACGTAAACCAAGTATAAAAGAAGATCCGCTAAAGGGGCGGTTTTCCGGCCGGTAATGAAAAAAGAAATAAAACCGGTACACCGTCATGAGGATTAAAAAAATCAGCATCAGCACAAAAACCCACCGGAGGATGCGTGGTATTCTACGAAACAAACCCATGAATATTGATTTAAAATTGACGCTAAATTAGATTAATTATTTTTGAACAAATTTAATTACAACTTCAAGGACTGTTAAAAGTCGGGTTCAATTCCTGGCTTGAAATGTTAGCAGTTGATGGTTTAATAACAATAATTGTAATGTACATTGCTCTCCCATGCGTAAAATAATAGAGTTAGACAGGCGGCTTTTCACAGCAATCAACGGCGGAAACTGGCACAATGATGTTGTTGATTCGGTCATGCTGTTTATACGCAACAGGGATACCTGGTGGCCATTGTACCTTTTCCTGCTTGTATTTGCGATCATTAATTTAAAAAAGAAGGCATTCTGGTGGATAATTTTTGCCGCCATTACCGTTATTGTTTCAAATTTCATAAGCAGCGACCTCGTCAAAGAACATGTTTTTCGCCTGCGCCCCTGCAATGACCCAAGACTGGCTGATACAATAAGGATATTGGTTAATTACAGGCCTCAAAGCTCCAGTTTTACCTCTTCACATGCCACCAATCACTTTGCTATGGCCACTTTTTTTTATTTCACCCTGAATAAATTAATAGGAAAATGGGCGCTCTTGTTCTTTCTTTGGTCGGGATTAATTTGCCTGGCGCAGGTGTACGTAGGCGTTCATTTCCCCCTGGATGTGATTTGCGGAGGCCTAATTGGTTTTATTTTCGGATATTTGACGGCCAAACTGTATAATAAAAAATTCGATTTGTCTTAAATCATTATGGAGATATTTATATTAGTATTACTTATTTTACTTAATGGCCTTTTTGTAATGAGTGAAATAGCCCTGGTTAGTGCACGCAAAGGAAGGCTTGAATCCCTGGCCAATAAAGGAGATGAAAAAGCAAAAGCCGCCCTCGACCTTGCAGAAAATCCTGAAAAATTCTTAAGCACAGCCCAGATTGGCATTACGCTTATCTCCATTTTAACGGGTGTGTATTCAGGAGAAAAATTCGGGCACGATCTTCAACCCACGATTGAACAAATTGATTTTTTACAACCCTACGCCAATACAGTTGCAACCAGCATCGTTGTAATCATCGTAACTTTCTTATCGATCATTTTTGGAGAACTGATTCCAAAGAAATTCGGCCTGATCCGTGCAGAGAAAATTGCAAGGCATGTAGCCAGGCCGATGAATATTTTATCCACTGCAATACATCCTTTCGTTTGGTTATTATCGGGCATTACAAACCTGATCTTTAAAATTTTCAATGTTAAAAAAGCAAGCGATAGTTCTGTTACAGAAGAAGAGATCAAAGCAATGATCTCCGAAGGGAGTGAACATGGTACCATCGAAGAAGGTGAAAAAGAAATTATTGAAAGGGTTTTTCATTTGAGCGACAGAAGTATTACGTCATTGATGACACACCGGACAGATATCGTTTGGGTAGATATCAATGACACAGTACAACAGATCACGGAAAAATTCGAAGACATTGTTTTTTCTACTTTCCCTGTTTGCGATGGATCAGTTGATAACATCAAAGGGCTGGTATACGTAAAGGATATGTTGAAAGTATCTCCATCAACACCAGTAGAAAAATTAATCAAACCGGTACTTTTTGTTCCTGAAAACAACAAGGCTTATCAACTGCTCGAAAAATTCAAGGGAACAAAAATACATTCCTGCTTTATTGTAAATGAATACGGCACACTGGAAGGAATGATCACCCTGAATGATATTTTAGAAGCTATTTTGGGCGATGTACCACAAACCGGCCAGGAAGAATACGAGATCATAAAACGACACGATGGAAGCTTTCTTGTTGACGGGCAAATTCACTTTTATGATTTCCTGGCTTATTTTGAAAAAGCTGACTGGATGAATGAAGGTGAACAGGAATTTGATACACTTGCAGGATTTGCACTTCACCAGTTAGAACATATTCCGGCCACTGGTGAAACGTTTGAATGGAAAGATTTTCATTTTGAGATCATTGATATGGATGGACAACGCATTGATAAAATATTGGTGAAGATTTCGGAAGAGTTGAAGGATGGGATGGAGGAATAAGCTGCAAGCAATGAGCTGCAAGCTGCAAGCTATAAGCTGCAAGCTATAAGCTGCAAGCTATTCGTCCGTAATTCGAACTTCATCTAAAACTAAGTGACTAAAAAACTTCAACTGCTATTATAACAACACTCTACAATTAAAGCAAGGGCTCAATCTTAACGAAACATGCTAGCAGCTTGTCGCTGTAAGCTATAAGCGGCAAGCTACATGTTATTCATTAGCAATAGGAACTTTATTTAGCACGAAGTGATGGAAATACTTGTTTTATTATTATTTCAACACTCTACCATAAAAGCAAAGCCTCAATCTTAACGAAACACGCTTGCAGCTTGTAGCTAACAGCTTGCAGCTTTCTAATAGCTTACACTATACTTCTCCTCCGGGTTAACCATCCTGTTACTCTGGCGTTTCCCGCCAACCGTTATGTGTAAGAGGCTTACTTGTTGGGCTTGATATTCATACAAAATATTATCGGTAACAGTGATGCTCTTTACAGTTGGAATATTATCAACCTGGTAATAACTGTAAATACCCTCTTCTATCTGTTCATAGCCTTTATACTGAAGTTCCTGCAATTTGCCATTTACATTGATCGCCAGATGTTTCTTCACATAATTGCTTACCAACAAATCCATCGCAGTTTTTTGGGCAGGATTCAAAAGGTCAACATGGGTTTTATAAGCAGCCCTGAGTGCTTTTTCAAAATCATCTGTAAAAATCTTACAGCTTATTTCCAGCGTTTTATCTTTTGCGTTATGTTCAATTTCTGTCACACTTAAATAAAATGGATGTATAACCAATGATGAGGTCAGTAACCATATTCCCGCAAGGAATAACCACTTATAAAATATTGAACGCATTTCAGCAAGATTTTAATATGTTTGAAGATAACAACAGCGGGAAAGAAGTTTAATCATGAGTTTTACAGAGTTATTCGTAAATAAAACAAGATCCGTGAAACTTCATAATCAGACTCATCGTAACGCTGTGGTAAAAACAAAAGTACGATAAAGCCAACTTGCTTAAGCCATCATGAACGATTTCAACTTCTATTTTAGCCTGGGATGGCAACACATCATTAGTTGGGATGCAGCAGATCACATACTTTTCATAGTCGCATTATCTGCCATTTACCTGTTCAAAAATTGGAAGCAGGTACTCATTTTAGTGACCGCCTTCACCATCGGCCATTCACTCACGCTTGCATTAAGTGTATATGATATATTAAGAATAAACAGCAGTTGGGTTGAATTTTTAATCCCGGTTACGATCATTGCAACTGCTGTCTTTAATTTTTTTCAAAAGAATTTTAACCCATCCTCATTAACACTCAATTATTTCCTGGCCCTTTTCTTTGGACTTATTCACGGATTGGGTTTTGCAAATACCATTCGGTTTATGCTTGCTAAAAATGACCATATCGGCCTACCTTTGTTTGCCTTTAATGTGGCATTGGAAGGCGGACAAATCCTGATCGTGGCGGTGATTTTATCTTGTTCCTACATTTTGGTTAATAAACTTAACCTGCAGAGAAAATGGTGGGTTTGGGTCTTATCTGCCGCCGCATTATCGTTTGCATGTTTCATGGTTATCAAAAGATGGCCGTTTTAAAAATATTTTTACTTCTTAAAAAATGAAAATGAAAAAATTATTTTTACTTGTTTTCTCTTTATCGTTTATACTTTCTTGTTATGCCCAGGATATAAAAAGTAATCCCGGCAGCAATCATGGCAATCGCTTTGAACAACTGGGTACGATTTTGCCAACCCCTAACGAGTTTCGTACAGCAAGTGGCGCACCCGGTGGGAAGTATTGGCAGCAGCGTTGTGACTATGATATTGTTTGTGAACTGGATGAACCAAATCGCCGCCTCAATGGCAAAGAGACGGTGACCTATTTTAATAATTCTCCCGATGTGCTTACCTACTTATGGATACAGCTGGATGAAAATCAACACAGCGCAACAAATAATTCCGGTTATCAATCCAGCAATACTATGTCCAAGATCATTAGCGACAAGGATCTTGGGCTTCCAATAGACACACGGGAATATGGTGATAGCATTTTAAAAATCACCAATGCCACAGGAATTCCTTTAAAATACACGATCAACAAAACCATGATGCGTGTTGAACTGCCGCAGCCATTAAAACCAGGGCAACAATTTGTATTTAAAATTGACTGGTTCTACAATATCATTGAAAGAACCAAATATGGTGGCCGTGGTGGTTTTGAATATTTTGCAGAAGATGGCAATGATCTTTACACAATGTCGCAATGGTATCCAAGGCTGTGTGTGTACAGTGATTACCAGGGTTGGCAAAACCACCAGTTTACCGGGACGGAGTTTGCGCTCGCTTTCGGCAATTTCAAAGTTAGCATGACGGTGCCTGCAGATCATGTAGTAATGGCAACAGGACAATGCCAGAATTACCAGCAGGTACTTTCCCCTGTGCAATTCACACGCTGGCAATCGGCGCAGAATGCGAAAGAGCCGCTTGAAATCTCTACCCTTGCCGAAGCAACAGCACGGGAAAAACAAAAATCAACTCAAAAGAAAACATGGGTATTCAAAGCAAATATGGTAAGGGATTTTGCATGGGGAAGTAGCCGTAAGTTCATCTGGGATGCAATGCCAACTTACGTGGAAGGAAAAAAAGTGATGTGCATGAGTGCATATGGTAAAGAGGCCTACAATCTTTACCGCAAATACAGTACAAAAGTTGTTGCACATACCATCAAGTCATATTCAAACATGACCATCCCCTACCCTTACCCGGTAGCTCAAAGTATTGAAGCGGCAAATGGCATGGAATATCCAATGATCTGTTTTAATTTTGGCCGTTGCGAAAAGGATGGCACATACAGTGAAGGAACAAAGAATGGGATGCTGGGTGTAGTGATACATGAAGTGGGCCATAACTTTTTTCCAATGATCATCAATAGCGATGAAAGACAATGGACCTGGATGGATGAAGGCCTGAATTCATTCTGTGAATACCGCACAGAAGAGTTGTTTGATAATAAATATCCTGTTGGAAGAGGCCCCGCATATAAAATGATCGACTACATGAAATTGCCCAAGGACCAGTTGGAACCAATCATGACCAATGGAGACAATCTCATTAATACAGGGGCTAATGCATATGGAAAAGCATCCACGGGTTTAAACATACTAAGGGAAACGATCATGGGCAGGGAACTGTTCGATTATGCATTTAAAGAATATGCAAGAAGGTGGGCATTCAAACATCCAACACCGGCCGACCTGTTTCGAACAATGGAAGATGCCAGCGGCGAAGACCTTGACTGGTTTTGGAGAGGCTGGTATTTTGGTACCGAACCATGTGATATTGCTTTAGACACAGTAAAATGGGCGAACCTAAGTACAGAAACAGTTGAACAAAAAAGTAATACGAACCCTATTCCGGTAGCGAAACCCATTCTTAATAGTTTTGATGATATTTCGAAGATCAGGAACAGGGAAGACAAAAAAATAATTTTTGCAACTGATGCAGATACCAGCCTAAGAGATTTTTACTGGAGATATGACCGCGGCCTTGCAAAAGTTGATACTACTCCAACCAGGATCACTCCTTCAATAATACCCTACGAAGATTTTACGCCCGAACAAAAAACACAAATGGCCGGAAATAAAATAATGTATGAACTAACGCTTAGCAATAAAGGCGGTTTGGTTATGCCTATAATTATCGAGTGGACCTTCAAAGACGGCAGCAAACAAACAGATCGAATCCCTGTTTACATCTGGCGGAGGAATGAAACTAAAGTGACAAAAACATTTATAAAAGAAAAGGAAGTTGCATCCATAAAAATTGATCCATTAAGAGAAACAGCTGACATTGATGAGAAGAATAATAGCTGGCCTGTTGTAGAAGAGGCTAGTAAGTTTCAATTGTTTAAAGCAAAAGAAGGAAGAGCAGCACGAGGCGCATCATCGGGGAGTAATCCTATGCAGAAGGAGATTAAGTAGTAGGGGGGTTTTGATGGACTGTCTCTTGATAAGTGACCAGGAAAAATAATGTTCAGAGTAATAAGAAATAAGGAATAAGAAACATAAAATTAGAAAGTAAGCTATTTACTATGCGCAAACCTAAGACGTTGATGAGCAACTGAGTTTTTTAGTTGTTATTCATCAATACTTGTTTTACACATTTCTACATGCAAATTGCTTATTCGTTTTTCATTGAATATTGTACATTGAATATTGAAAATTCCATTACAGGCTGCAATCACATTACTAAAACACCTGGTTGAAATAGCCAATAAAAAACAGCTACATCCCCGTTCTTCCGTCTCTCACGGCATTCTTCTTCCCCTTGTTCTTTCGCTCCCACTCCAGCATCGCATCCGTTTTTTCAACCTTCTTAGGCTTAACATATGCAGCATTTATTTTAGCTGCATTTGGATTAAGGAGATTATTTCTCTGCCATTGTTCTGTTCTTAGCAAACGGCCGGATCCGGGTTCGTAATATTTCCACTCGCCATCCTTAACGCTGTAAGGTTCGGCTTTTACGATCTTATAATCAACGATCTCGCCACTTCCGGTGCCATATACAGCGATGGTATCATAAGGTGCATCGGGGTTATAGCCCTTCCAGCTTTCCTCTCTTTCAAGATCGCCGAGGTAATTATAATATTGCTGAATACCATCTTTGCCACCAAGAACATAGTTCTCTACAGCAAGCAGATCACCCTGGAGACTGTACCTGCGCCAAAAGCCATCTTTCTGTCCTTTTTTATAAAGGCCTTCTTCCTCATACCCGGGGTTGCCCCTCAACTCATCGGTATGAACAACCCATTTACCAGTCTTAACGCCGTCCTTTGTAACGGCATTAATCGTGTCGCCTTTTGCATTGAGTTTATATTCTTTGTACTGGCCATTGCTGCTAGTAGCAAAAGCAAACAACAAAACGGCGATGCATATTGAAACTGATCTTAAAGCTTTCATTATATAAATATTGATTTTAAAACGGGCCAAACAAACAATTTTTTTTACGGAAAATTGTATTCAAATTTACATCTTTCCTGTGGGGATAAATGTTAATTAAGCCTGTTTTTAAAACATCTATGAAAGATTATAAAAAATATTATTTGTTGGGTGCACCTCCGGAAGATGTGTACAATGCGCTCACCAATGCAGCAACCATTCAGCTATGGTCTGGTGATCCGGCTGTGATGGAGCCCATCGCGGGTACCGAGTTTTCACTTTGGGAAGACAGCATCGCCGGAAAGAATTTAGAATTTGTTACTGGTAAAAAAATCGTCCAGGAATGGTATTTCGGCGAACAGGAGCATCCGTCCATTGTAACCATCATCCTGCACGAAGCAAAGGGCGGCAGCTCCGTAGAGCTTAGGCATACAAATATTCCTGATAAGGATTATGAAAATATTGTTGAAGGATGGAATGAAAATTACTTTGGGGCACTGATTGATTTTTACAGTTGAGCATTGAAAATTGACAATGAATAATTCATCATTAAGAATGAAAAATGATTTCAGCCATCTCCGTGGTTCGTGTCCCATCGCCGTGGTTCCTGTCCTTACGAACCACTGAAAGTTAAAAAGAATTAAACCAGTTTGTAAGGAATGATATTGACAACGAAAACTTTTACTGCAATTTGCATTCCCTCAACAGTAACTTCCATTCTTAAGAAACTTGCCGTCCAACGATCTTTCCTTAAAAAAAACCTGGGGCCGATTTTGGCGGAAGCCAACAAACAAAATGATGGAAGTCTTGATGATAGTGATTTTAAAAAGATAAATCAATATTATGGTCTTGCTGTTCCTGCAATATTGGGAGAAGCCTTCTGCGCATTACATAATAAAAAAATGAGTGCAGAAGAAAGAATCGCAAGTACTTCACAAGGGGCGATGACAGGATTGTTTGATGATTTTTTTGACAAACAATATTTGACAGATGATATTATTGAGGAGATGCTTAGCAATAAAATAATTGAGGGAAAGAGATCAAATGAAAAACTCTTTGATTTGTTTTACAAACATGCATTGCAATATGTTCCCGACAAAAAGAAGATGCAGGAAGCGTTGATGGAAGTCTATAAAGCACAACTCGAAAGTAAAAAACAGACACTTGAAACCCTTTCCGAACAAGAAATACAATCCATTACATTTTATAAAGGCGGAACATCCTTGCTTTTTTACCGGGCCGCATTTTTACCGCCGGCATCTGCTGTAGAAGAAGAATTAATTTATAAGCTTGGTAGTCTCATGCAACTTGCCAATGATATTTTCGATGTTTACAAAGACAGGGAGAATAAGATCAGAACCCTTATTACCGAAGCAACACATATCGCACCAGTGTGTGTGTTGTTGAAGGAATTACTTTCTAGCTGCTACCTCGCAGCATACGATATGGGTTTTCCCAGGAAAAATGTACAGCAATTCCTATCCATACTATCGCTGGGCATTTTCAGCCGTGCATTTGTTTGCCTTGATCAATTAGAAAAAAATGAAGTCACATCAAATAATGTTTTTTCTGTTCATCAATATTCGCGAAAGCAGTTGATATGTGACATGGATCGTTTAAAGAATATGTACCGGTCGGCCAGGGAGCATGTGAGGCTCATGAGTTAACTGCAGTGGATGGGGAACGGTGAATGGTGAATAGTCAATGGAAAATTTTGCGGTTTGTATGTTCTTCGAAGCACTATTTATTCGACATTTGTTATTTATAAATTGCGCTGCTACTTTTTCCTGACTTCGACACTTTTTCTCCAGTCAGAATTTAATTCATAGATTATTAAATAGTTAAGTGGAAAAAACTTTGATTTTTGGGTGTCCCAGCCTTATTTTTTGTAGGTTAGTAGCATGTTTA
>JBDSBG010000189.1:0-43324 GCA_039921685.1 Ferruginibacter sp. | reverse complement strand
TAACAACGACCTGATTGTTGCCCTTACAAGTATTCTCACTACTGAACCGTTGAGTGGTATTGAACTGGTTGTAATGGATTATCAACAGCAGATCATAGCCAAAGGAACAAGCGGCGCCGACGGATTTGCAACAATAGAAATTAAGAAGAAACCATATTTACTCATCGCAAAAAAAGGAAATGAGCGGGGTTACCTAAAATTAGACGATGGCAGTTCACTTTCTTTAAGCCGTTTCGATGTGAGTGGCGAAGAAATAAAAAACGGCATCAAAGGATTTATTTTTGGCGAACGAGGAGTGTGGCGGCCCGGTGACAGCATGTACATCAATTGCATCATCGAAGACAAAACCGGGAACCTCCCTCCCGATCATCCTGTAGAATTTAGTTTGTTTACACCGCAAGGACAGCTATATCGTCACGCGGTGCAAAGTAATGCCAGCGATGGATTTTACGTATTTAAAACTGCAACGGATGCGTCCGCACCAACCGGAAACTGGAATGCAAAAATAAAAGTGGGTGGGGCCGTTTTTGAAAAGAGGATCAAAGTGGAAACGGTAATGCCTAACCGCCTCAAAATTAATCTTGATTTTGGCCAGGATGCTGTACTTGGAATAAACAGCAGTAACACCGGTTCTTTAAAAGCCGCCTGGCTGTTTGGCACACCCGGTAAAAACCTGAAAGCGAAGATTGACGCCTCTGTAAGATCAGGAAAGACATCTTTTGCCAAATTCGCAGGTTATGATTTTGATGATCCTACTGCAAAATATACCACTCAAACAAAAACTGTTTTTGATGGCACGCTCGATGAACAAGGCAATGCTACAGTAAAGCCTGATTTTGAAATTGGAGAAGGTGCGCCTGGAATTTTAACCGCCAATGTTGCTGTAAAAGTTTTTGAACCAGGCGGAAGTTTTAGTATTGATAATATGACAGTGCCTTATAGCCCTTTCCAAAGTTATGCAGGTATAAAAATGCCTGAAGGCGAAAAGCCATTTAATTACCTGCTGGCAGGAAAAGAACAAATGGTTCAAATAGTGGATGTGGACAGCAAAGGAAATTTAAACGCAAATACCAATGAGGTGGAAGTCCAGTTTTTTCGCATACAATGGCGTTGGTGGTGGGATGAGGGAAGCGATAATCTCAGCAATTTCACACAAAATGAATACAACAAACTAATAAAAAAGGAAACAGTTCGCTTAACTAACGGTCGCGGACAATGGTCGTTTAAAACGGCATCCTCGGAATGGGGCCGTTATCTTGTACTGGTAAAAGACCTGAAAAGCGGCCACACAACCGGGGATGTATTTTACGTGGATGAACCCGGCTGGCAAAGCCGTTCGGGTAACGATGATCAATCAGCAGCTTCCATGCTTTCGTTTACCAGTAATAAGGAAAAATACAATGTCGGTGACGAGATAAGCCTCTCCATACCAAGTTCAAAGGGCGGACGCATGCTTGTAAGCCTGGAGAGCGGCAGTAAGGTTATCAAATCATTCTGGCAGGAAACCAGCCAGGGACAGACCCAGGTAAAATTCAAAGCGGAAGCAGGCATGGCGCCCAATATCTACGCCACAGTAAGCCTCCTGCAACCACATGCGCAAACCATTAATGATCTGCCCATAAGAATGTATGGTTCTATTCCTTTGTTTATTGAAGATAAGAATACGATACTCAAACCCATTCTTACGATACCATCAACCATCAGGCCAGAGCAACAGGTTTCCCTTACCGTTAGTGAGGGGCAGGGAAAAGAAATGACCTATTGCATTGCTGTTGTAGATGAAGGCTTACTGGATCTTACAAGGTTCAAAACACCGGACCCGCATGCTGCCTTTTATGCACGGGAAGCATTGGGTGTAAAAAGTTTTGATATGTTTGATTATGTGATTGGCGCCTGGGGTGGTGATATCGAGCGGATTTTGACCATCGGTGGCGATGCTGATGCCGGACCAGGAAAGCAAAAAACAGCCAATAGGTTTAAACCGGTTGTAAAATACCTTGGGCCATTTCACCTGAAGAGCGGAGAAAAACAAACGCAAACTTTCACACTTCCTGCTTATATAGGTTCTGTGAAAGCGATGGTTGTTGCAGCGCATAAAGGAAGTTATGGCTTTACCGAAAAGGCAATTACAGTAAAAAAACCGTTGATGGTACTTACAACATTACCAAGGGTCTTATCACCAGGTGAAATTATAAAATTACCCATCACTGTTTTTGCAACAGAAAACAGTATTAAGAATGTAAACGTGAGCCTACAATCAAATGAATTTTTTGAAGTAGCCGGAAGCCCTACACAAACAATCAGTTTTAATGAAGCCGGCGACCAGCTTGCATACTTTGATGTAAAGATCAAAAATGCTGTGGGTATTGGAAAAGTAAAAGTTGCCGTTTCGTCTGGTTCAGAAAAAGCAAGCGATGAAGTCGAGATCGATGTGCGGAACCCCAACCCGGTAATAACCAATGTGCAACAAATAACTTTAGCGCCAGGGCAACAATGGAACATCACAGCCTCACCGATAGGGATACCTGCTTACAGTACTTCGGTCCTTGAAGTATCTTCGATCCCTTCTATGAATTTGCAGAAAAGACTGAGTTATTTGATCGAGTATCCTTACGGATGTGTTGAACAAACAACTTCTTCGGTTTTCCCGCAATTGGTATTGGGACAACTTACAGAATTGAGCGATTATCAAAAAGCAGCCATCGACAAAAATGTAAAAGCGGGACTGGCGAGGTTGCAGCAATTTCAAAGGGCTGATGGTGGTTTCAGTTATTGGCCGGGTGGAAATGAGAGTGATGACTGGGGATCCAGTTACGCCGGCCATTTCCTGCTGGAAGCAATCAACAATGGCTATTACGTGAGCGACTACATGATACAACAGTGGAAGAGCTACCAAAAAGGAAAAGCAAATAGCTGGGTACCCAATACTACGAATTTCTATGGCGGCGATCTTGCACAGGCATACCGCTTATATACACTTGCATTGGCCAAGTCGGCAGAGCTGGGTGCAATGAACAGGCTAAAAGAATTCAAATATCTTTCTTCAGAGGCTAAATGGAGATTGGCTGCTGCTTATAAATTAGCGGGGCAAGACAATACTGCTTTGGATCTCATCAGTGGATTATCAATTGATTTTCCGGCACGAACATCAGCAGGCTTCACTTACGGTTCACAACTGCGTGACCAGGCCATGGTACTTGAAACACTAACGCTGATGGGCAAACGGGAAAAAGCAGCTCAATTGCTGGCAACGGTTGCAGCACGATTGTCAGAAGACTATTGGTGCAGTACACAAACAACTGCATACTCATTAATAGCGATCGCAAAATATTGCGGCAAGAATGCGTCGGGTTCAAAGATCATTGCTTCCACAAATATTGCCGGAGTGAAAGCAGACATAAATTCCAATTCTTACCTGCGGCAAATCCCGGTAGGTTTTAAGAATGGGAACACAGCTGTTCTCTTTACCAATAAGGGGAATAATACACTTTATCTTAAACTAGTCACACGTGGCAAACCGCTGACCGGCGATAGCAGCAAACCTGTAAACAACCCAGCCATTCTTGCAATGAATGTGGCATACATTTCACAGGATGGAACTCCCGTGGATGTTTCAAAATTATCGCAGGGAACAGATTTTATTGCGAAGGTTACCATTAAAAATACAGGTAAACGTGGCAGTTATACGCAAATGGCATTGTCGCAAATATTTGCTTCCGGCTGGGAAATTTTAAATGCCAGGTTATCTGATACAGAAGGTGAAAGCAAATTCAAATCTTCCTGGATGACATACCAGGATATAAGAGATGACAGGGTTTACACATATTTTAATATCAATGAAAATGAAACCCTCACTTATTACGTACAACTAAATGCGACCTATCCCGGAAGATATTTCCTGGCTCCGACCCTCTGCCAGGCGATGTATGATAACACGATCACTGCTTCTACTGCGGGAAGGTGGATAGAAGTGGTAGGGAATTAATTTGGGGATTGATAATTTGGTGATTTGGTGATTTGGTGATTTGATGATTTGATGATTTGGTGATTTGATGATATGGATGATTTGATGATTTGGTGATGAAAATTCGTACTACCTTGAAAACAATAACTAAATTTCCAGATCTTATTTTTAAGATAACTGGAAATTGGCAACTGGTATTTACAACAGATTTAACCAATTTCCAAATTTCCAAATCAACTCATTTCCAAATTTTGGATCTTTCATTAATTATAAAAAAGAAACCCGATAAAGCTTCTACTAAACGCAAAATATTTTTTGCCTTGTTTGTTTTGGTATGCATATTATTTTGGTTCATGCTTCCTAAAAAGCTTTTTAAAGACCCTACCAGTTTTGTAATTGAAGATGCAGACGGAAACCTGTTAAATGCTTCCATTGCCGCTGATGGGCAATGGCGTTTCCCTTACAATAAAAATGTACCACAGAAATTCATCGATTGCATTATAACGTTTGAAGACAAACGCTTTTATAATCATCCGGGTATTGACCTGGTTGCGATAAGCCGTTCGATTGTTTCCAATGCAGGTCATCACCGTACTACGCAGGGTGCAAGCACGCTCACGATGCAGGTTGCCAGGCTTGCTTCAAAAAATAAAAAAAGAAACCTTTGGAATAAATTAAAAGAAACAACACTGGCATTAAGGATGGAATTATCCTATTCCAAAAAAGACATCATGGCGCTTTATGCAGCCAATGCACCATTCGGGACTAATGTTGTTGGATTGGATGCGGCGGCCTGGCGTTATTTTGGAAGAAGTTCAGAAAAATTAAGCTGGGCAGAAATGGCAACACTTGCTGTATTGCCCAATGCACCCTCACTGGTTCATCCCGGCAGGAACAGGGCGGCATTACTGGCGAAGAGAAATTTATTGTTGGATAAACTTTCTCAATCGGGAAAAATAACCAGCCAAACTGCTGCACTTGCTAAACTGGAACCCCTGCCATTAAAGCCACTGGCATTACCACAATATGCTCCGCATCTATTAGTGAGATACAAAAAAGAGCATGATAGAATCCGATCTACTAAATTAAAAACAACCCTTGATGGGGATCTGCAACAATCCGTCACAAAAATTGTAGAGCAACAACATCAATTGCTGAAAGGAAATGGTATTAATAATATTTGCGCACTGGTACTGGACGTAGAAACAGGAAATACACTCGCTTATGTTGGCAATATTTATCAACCCCAAAATAAAGAACTGGAAAGTGATGTAGATGTGATCGCCGCCCCCCGAAGCCCAGGTAGCACATTGAAGCCGATATTATATGCGTCTATGCTAAGTGATGGCATGATCTTACCCAATGCTTTGGTTCCTGATATTCCAACCGAGATCGCAGGTTATACTCCCCAAAATTTTGATCTTGCATTTGATGGAGCTGTTCCTGCCAACAAGGCACTATCACGAAGTTTAAATATTCCAGCCGTGCGGCTGTTGCAGCAATATAAATACCAGCGTTTTTACGAAGTGCTGCAACAATGCGGTATATCTACTTTAAAAAACCCTGCTGATTTTTATGGATTGAGTTTGATACTCGGTGGCTCAGAAGTTACGATGTGGGACCTTGCAGCTTTGTATGCTTCTTTTGCCAGAGTGCTCAACCATGAATCAAAAAATAAAGGGATTGTGAATGGCAGTGATATTCATGCGGCAAAATATTTTACCGATCAGAAAATAAAAGGCATGGGTAAAACTGCAATGCCAATTGATCCTACATCAATCTATTTTACTTTCCAGGCGATGCAGGAAGTAATGCGCCCGGGTGAAGAAGGTTTGTGGCAACAATTCACTTCTTCCCAAAAGATTGCATGGAAAACCGGTACCAGTTTTGGTTTCCGGGATGGATGGGCCATTGGTGTTACGCCAAAAAATGTAGTTGCAGTTTGGGTTGGCAATACGGATGGAGAAGGCCGGCCGGGATTGATCGGCGTAAATACAGCAGCGCCGGTTATGTTTGATATTTTTCGTTTACTCCCCAACGTTAAATGGTTCCCGAGGCCAATGTATAATTATAGTTATATTCCGGTGTGCAGGCAAAGTGGCTTCCGGGCAAATATTGACTGCAGGGATGTTGATACTTTATTCATGCCTGTGAATGCTGTTAAATCTCCGCTCTGCCCTTATCATAAAATCATACAACTTGATCCTTCGGGAGGTTTCCAGGTAAACGAAAATTGTGAAAGCCCCTCTGCTATGATCCATCAAAGCTGGTTCATACTTCCACCTACCATGGAATATTATTATAAGCAACGGAATCATGACTATAAAATACTACCTGCCTTTAAACCAGGCTGTATGCCTGTTGAAAATAACAGGCAAATGGAACTGATCTATCCACAGGCAAATGCAAAAATTTATGTACCAATAGAGATCAATGGAGAAAAAGGGAAAACCATTTTTTCTGCAGCACACCGCAGCAGGAATGCAAAGATCTTCTGGTCACTCGATGATCACTTTATCATTAGCACCGAAACAAAACATCAAATAGCAATAAGTCCATCAGCAGGGATGCATATTATCACGCTCACAGATGAACAGGGCAATTCTATTTCACGGAGCTTTGAGATTATTGATAAAGAAAAGTGATACATGTTTATCAACACAAAGGATTGGATCACGGATGATACGGACGGGGCGGATGACCACGGATTTATTTTTTTGTTCCAAAAAAAATTCGGATTAATCTCGAATATTCTACTTTAAAACTCTTTATGGATTGCATATTTATTGATCCGGAATATTTGCGAAGCAAATATTCCGGATCCGTGATCATCCGCCCCGTCCGCATCATCCGCGATCCAATCCTGCAACGCAATCATTTCTTTCAACTCAAAATTCAAAATTCAAAACTCATAACTCTTTCGTAGCTTGCAACCTCAATAAAAATTTATGAGAAAAATATTTCTGGCCGCAGCAATCATTTTGGTAAGCGCAATATCATTTGCACAGGAGCAGAAATTATACAACCCGGCTGCTGATGCAGAATCAGATATATCCATTGCTTTAAAAAAAGCAAAAGCGGAAAATAAATTTGTTTTGTTGCAGGGCGGCGGCAACTGGTGTGGCTGGTGCATCGAATTTGCAAGGTTTGCAAAAGCCGACCCACAACTAGATTCGGCGATGAAAGCAGGTTTTGTCTGGTATCACCTGAATTACAGCAAAGAAAACAAGAATGAAAAAACATTTGCCAAATATGGTTACCCGCAACGTTTTGGATATCCCGTGTTTATCATTTTAAATGAAAAGGGTGAAAGGTTACATACCCAAAACAGCGCTTACCTGGAAGATGGTAAAAAAAGTTATGATCAAAAGAAAGTTTTGGAATTCCTCGAAATGTGGAGCCCTTCTGCGTTGGATCCCAAAAAGTATATCAAATAATAATTCAACGTGGGTTCAATAAAAGGCCGTCTAACAATTAATTTAAATTAATATATGGGTTCTTCTTCGGTTAAATTTTTAGAGATCGTACAACACCCCATCAAATTCAGGCTTTTTTTATTATCTAAATTACCCAGCGCATTTTTCAGTGGGGTACGCATCAAATATGTAGATGAAACCAATGCAATAGTAACGATCCCGTATAAATGGTTTTCAAAAAATCCTTTTCGAAGCACCTATTTTGCCTGCCTGAGCATGGCTGCAGAAATGAGCACTGCCGTTTTAGCCATGGCATATACCTATGAGCAAAAACCGGCTATGAGTATGCTTGTTATAAAAACAGAAGCCATTTACTTGAAAAAAGCAACTGGTGTTACCAGTTTTTCCTGTGAAGATGGCCCCATGTTAAAACAAACGATTGAAGAAGCGATGGCATCTGGAAAGGGAACCAGTTTTGCTGCCAGGTCTATTGGCCGCGATAAAGCGGGAGATACCATTGCTGAATTCACGATCACCTGGTCATTTAAAGCAAAAACTGCTTAAGATATCATACACTATTGTCCGATTAAAAGTTTCAAATCCTTACCAGGCCTGTATGACATCAGCCCAACCTCTCTGACAGAAACCCGAATTGTAAAGCTTCCATTGACTGAACAAAAATTACTTGAACAAGAATGATTTTTATATTTGACTGTCTTCAATTAAAGATTCTTCCATCATATTTCACCCTTACGCCGCCCATTCATAAACGCATTTCCTATTCTAAATGCGTAAATTGCAATCTTAATTATGGCAAAAGAACTTCGTAAACAGGAAGCATTAGAATATCACTCCAAAGGAAGACCGGGAAAGATTGAAGTGGTTCCTACCAAGGAGGCAAAAACACAACGTGACCTTTCTTTGGCCTATTCTCCCGGAGTAGCGGAGCCTTGTAAAGAAATAGCAGCGAACCCCGATGATGTATATAAATATACGGCCAAAGGAAATTTAGTGGCAGTGATCAGCAATGGAACTGCTGTATTGGGATTGGGAAATATCGGGCCGGCAGCAAGTAAGCCCGTTATGGAAGGAAAGGGTGTTCTTTTTAAAATATTTGCAGACATTGATGTTTTTGATATTGAAATAAATGAAACAGATCCCCAAAAATTTGTACAGATTGTAAAAGCGCTGGAACCAACATTTGGCGGCATCAACCTGGAAGACATTAAGGCACCGGAATGTTTTTATATTGAACAGGAATTAAGGGCTCAATGCAATATACCTGTGATGCATGATGACCAGCATGGCACTGCCATCATATCTTCTGCAGCATTGCTGAATGCATTGGAAATACAAAAGAAAAAAATTGATAAGGTTAAATTTGTGATCAATGGTGCCGGCGCAGCTGCAATGGCATGTATAAAACTATATGAATCGCTGGGTGCCAAACCTGCCAACTTCATGGTGTTTGACAAAGATGGCATTTTATACAAGGGAAGGCCGGATGTGGAAGAACTGAAACATAAATTTTGTGTTGACGCAAAATTCAAAGACTGGGATCTTGCAAAAGCAATGAAAGATGCGGATGTTTTTGTAGGATTGAGTGTAGGCAATGTGGTGAACCCGCTCATGATTAAATCCATGGCACGGCACCCCATCGTTTTTGCTATGGCAAATCCTGATCCTGAAATCACTTATGAAGCGGCTATTGCTTCCCGTAAGGACCTCATCATGGCCACCGGCCGCAGCGATTTTCCGAACCAGGTAAACAACGTGCTTGGATTCCCTTATATTTTTCGTGGAGCATTGGACGTAAGGGCCATGCATATCAATGAGGAGATGAAACTGGCAGCAGTGCATGCATTGGCCAATCTTGCCAAAACTCCTGTACCGGATATTGTGAATCTTGCATACAATGAAAAGACCATTGCATTTGGTCCTAACTATATAATCCCAAAACCAGTTGATCCGCGTTTATTGGCAACTGTAGCACCGGCTGTTGCAAAAGCTGCTATGGAAAGCGGTGTGGCACGTACACCCATCAAAGACTGGGATGCTTATGTAATAGAGTTGAACAAAAGGCTTGGGCTTGACAACCAGCTCAGCCGTGTTATTGGGGCTAAAGCAAGAAAGGATCCTAAACGGGTTGTATTTGCAGATGCAGAGAATTTAAAAATATTAAAAACCGCCGTACTGGTATTAGAAGAAAAAGTAGGCTATCCCATACTGTTAGGCAATGAAGCTAAAATAAAAAAGATCGCAATTGCCAATTCACTTGATCTTGAAGGAATGCCAATCATCAATCCAAAAGATGATGAGATGGAAGAAATGAGAAAGCAGTTTGGCGACTTGTTCTTTGCAAAACGCCAGCGCAAAGGCATCAATAAATATGAAGCCTATAAATTAATGAAGGACCGAAACCATTTTGGATGTATGATGGTGGAAACAGGGGAGGCAGATTGTATGATCAGTGGTTTGAGCAGGAATTATCCTGACACCATTCGCCCTGCTATCCAAATTATTGGTACTGATGAAGGCGTTAAGAAAATTGCAGGCATGTATCTGTTATTTACAAAGAGAGGGCCTTTGTTTCTTGCCGATACAACAGTGAATTTTAACCCAACAGCTGAAGAACTTGCAGAAATAACCTTCCTGGTAGCCAAAGAAGTAAAACAATTTAATATTGTGCCCAAGGTTGCTATGCTTTCTTATTCAAATTTTGGCAGCAGTGATTCTCCTGAAGCGAATCTTGTAAGAAAAGCAAGGGAAATTGTAAAACAAAAAGACAAAACACTGATCTGCGACGGCGAAATGCAGGGCATACTTGCTTTTAATAAAGAAATTTTAAAAGATAATTACCCTTTTACGGAGTTGGTGAATGGGGAAGTAAATACCCTTGTCTTTCCCAATCTCGCTGCAGGGAATATTGCTTATAATCTTTTACAGGAAGTAGGCGGTGCCGATAGTATCGGGCCGATCCTGCTTGGGTTGAAGAAGCCTGTGCATGTGTTGCAACTTGGCAGTTCAATAAGATCTATTTTTAATATGGTAGTGATCGCCGTTGTTGACGCACAGTCAAAAACAAAAACAAATACACAGGAAGAAATAAAAAAGAGCCGCTGGTGGAAACGCTCTCAAAAAAACAATGGCACAATAAATGAAAGTGTACCAAATCCTGTGTAATATTACAGATTTGCTGATGAGCATGTATCTTTAGTGTATGCCCGTAGTTTAAGGCCTATAAGTTTGAGACCTGGATTCGCTGGCAAAAAATCATTCATTTAAAATGACCCGGTTAATAAATACCCAATGAGTTTTTTTTCACATTTTGGAAAATATATTTTGATGCTGAGTGGCATGTTCAGCAAGCCTGAAAATGCAAAATTGTATTGGAAGGAATTCATGCACCAATGCGTGGAAATTGGTGTTGGTTCACTAGGGATCGTTACATTGATATCTATTTTTATGGGGGCTGTGAGTACTGTACAGACTTCTTACCAGCTTGTAAGCCCGCTGATCTCTAAAAGTGCTATTGCACAAATTGTACGTGACACTGTTATACTCGAATTTGCCCCAACCCTTGTTTGTATCGTTTTAGCAGGTGTAGTTGGCAGCAAGATCGCTAGTGAACTTGGTAATATGCGTGTAAGTGAACAAATAGATGCATTGGAGATCATGGGCATCAATACCAAGACCTATTTGGTAATGCCGAAAATCCTGGCCTCGCTCATCACCATTCCAATGTTAGTTGTGCTTGCAATGGGACTGGGTATTTATGGAGGCAGGCTTGCCGGATCTGCGGCGGGCATTTTGTCTGTCGAGGACTTTGACCGGGGACTGATGGAAAATTTTATGCCTTATAATGTAGTTTTCTCTTTGATAAAAGCCTATACTTTTGCTTTTGTGATCAGTACAATTTCGGCTTATTACGGCTATTATGTAAAAGGCGGATCACTGGAAATAGGCAGAAGCAGTACAAAATCAGTTGTGGTTAGCTGCGTAATGATCCTGTTATCAGACTACGCACTCGCTGCTCTTTTATTATAAAAATATTTAAACCTGAGCCAATAATTTAAAAATCACTATTACATTTTAAAGGTGTTCAATCAATATGATCGAATTCAACAACATAAAAAAAAGCTTCGGTGAAAAGGTGGTACTCGATGGCGTTAGTCATGTAATGGAGACCGGAAAAACCAACCTCATCATCGGCACCAGTGGCAGCGGTAAAACAGTTTTACAAAAATGCCTGGTTGGTCTATTTGAGCCCGACGAGGGTGAGATCATTTATGATGGGAGGAATTTTACCGATATGACAGAAGATGATCGTAAAATACTTCGCCAGCAGATTGGAATGCTTTTCCAGGGATCGGCACTGTTTGATAGCATGACGGTACAGGATAACATAAAATTCCCGCTGGATATGTTTACCAAAGATTCTCATTCAAACAAGATTAAGCGGGTAAACGAAGTGTTGGACAGGGTAAACCTTGAGGGCAGTAATAAAAAATTCCCTTCTGAAATAAGTGGTGGTATGAAAAAAAGAGTGGGTATTGCACGTGCCATTGTGCTCAACCCAAAATATTTATTTTGCGATGAGCCCAACTCAGGCCTCGATCCACAAACATCCATGCTCATTGATAAACTGATCGCCGAAATAACGAAGGAATACAACATGACCACTGTTATCAATACACACGACATGAACAGTGTAATGGAGATCGGCGACAATATTCTTTACATGAAAGATGGCCGAAAAGAATGGACTGGCAACAGCAAGGATATTATTTTCTCCGAAAATGCCGGGCTGAATGAATTCATCTTCGCGTCGGAATTTTTACAGGATGCAAAAAATATGCGTAAGCTGGAAGCAAAGGGAAAGGTCGATTCCAATGGAGACCTGGTGAAATAGCTGGTTTCCCCCGCGAAATTTTTCTTAACAAATCTATTGTAGTTTAGGTTCATATCTTAGCGGTCAACAAAAACCAACGCTATGATACGTACTATCTGCTTGATCCTGCTATCAACTTTATCGTTTTACAACTCTTTTGCAAACGATGATAAGAATACCGTTACAGCCTCGCTAAAAACAGTTACCATTTTCCGCTCCGGTGCTGAAATGATACACACTGCCAGGGCCACCCTCGTGCAGGGCAATAATGAATTGACCATTGAAGCTGTAAGCAGTTTCATCGACATCAACAGCATTCAGGTTAATTGTCCTGCGTCTATCACCATCCTTGGAATAGAATTTAGTAACAACTATTTAGTGCAGGAAATTTCAAATCCAGTTTTAAAAAAGATAAAAGATTCTATCGAGAAGCTTAACAATGAAATTGAAAAAACAAATATTTCCATCACCACTACCACCGACCTGCTGAGTGTTTTAAAATCAAATAAAGAGATCAAGGGAAGCCAAACCGGCCTTAGTGTATCCGAACTCATGAAACTCATGGATTATTATAAAATAAAATCAAATGAATTGCAGGCTGAATTATCTGCACTGAATACTAAAAAAAATAAGCTTGCTGTTACTGTTCAAAAACTGAACAACCAGGCTTCAGAAGAAGAAAAGAAAAACATTGTTACGGGTGGCAGGATCATTTTACAATTGTCGGCAGCAATGCAGGGCACCGAAGATTTCAGCATTTCTTACATTACCCAAAACGCATACTGGACGCCGTATTATGATATAAAAGCAGAAGGCATAAACAATCCGTTGAAGATAATTTACAAGGCAAAGATTGTTCAGACAACCGGCATTGACTGGAAAAAAGTAAAACTCTCTTTATCAACCTCCACTCCTTCTCAATACGGTGCGGCACCATTACTCAAAAGCTGGTTTTTGGCTTATATCAATCCTGTAACACAGATGGAAAGACAAATTTCCAAATCAAATAGTATTCAATCGGGACTTGCAAAACAGTCCCCCAATTATGAACATGATTCTAATGTTAAAATAAGAGGTATTGGTTCACTCGATCAAAATGCAGTTCCGCTGTATATTGTTAATGGCGCAATTATGGAGCCCTCCGATTTTGAAAAGATGGATCCCAACTCTTTTAAGGATGTCCAGGTTTTGAAAGACGATGCAGCCACCGCTATCTATGGTTCAAGGGCAGCCAATGGAGCGATGGTAATTACATTGAAGGATGGCCTTGAAGATTATATATCTGTTACAGACAATACCCTGGACGTAACCTATGATATTGATCTCCCTTATGATGTTCCAACAAACGGGAAGCCACAGATCGCCACACTGAAAGAAGCATCTGTGCCTGCTTTTTATAAATATTATTCCGTTCCAAAACTGGACAAGGATGCATACCTGCTGGCAGAAGTAAGTGATTGGGAAAAACTAAATTTACTTCCCGGTGAAGCAAATATTATTTTCGAAGGAACCTATGTTGGGAAATCATTTATCGATCCTGCAAGCACAAACGATACGCTTAATCTCACACTCGGAAAAGATAAAAGAGTTATCGTAAAAAGAGAAAAGCTAACTGACTTCAGCAGTATAAAATTTTTAGGGTTGAACAAACTTCAAACCATCACTTATGAACTAACGGTTAAGAATAATAAAAAGGAACCCATCCTTTTAATACTGAAAGACCAATACCCTATCAGCACCAATAAGGAAATTGAAGTAGAGCTTTTACAAAGTACCGACGCTGCCAATAATACTGAAATTGGAGTACTGACATGGAAACTCGAACTGGCGGCCGGGGAAAGCAAAAAAGTACGTATTAGCTATAGTGCCAAATATCCCAAAGGGAAGGTTTTGAACCTGAATTAGCTGAGCACATTGAAAATTGCACGTTGCGCATTGAATATTTCTTTGCGGCTTTCCGATTTGCGAAGGTTCCAATTAATTTTCAATACCCAACGTACAACCTGCAATATTCAATGGGCTAATCCCCTATCTTTGCGCCACATTTTTCATAACTAATTTTATCGTTCTCATGTCAGTTCTCGTCAATAAAAATTCGAAGATCATTGTACAGGGGTTTACTGGTACAGAAGGCACATTTCATGCAACGCAAATGATTGAATATGGCACACAGGTAGTTGGTGGTGTTACGCCAGGTAAAGGTGGTAGCAGCCATCTGGACAGGCCTGTTTTCAATACGGTGGCTGATGCAGTGAAATCAACACAGGCAAATACAAGTATTATTTTTGTACCACCCGCATTTGCTGCAGATGCCATTTTGGAAGCTGCTGATGCCGGGATTGCTTTGGTTGTTTGTATTACGGAAGGCATACCGGTACAGGATATGGTAAAGGTGAAAAATTATTTGAAGGGAAGCAATACAAGGCTTATTGGGCCAAACTGCCCGGGTGTTATTACTGCTGATGAGTGCAAAGTCGGTATCATGCCTGGCTTTATTTTCAAAAAAGGCCGCATTGGTATTGTGTCAAAATCAGGTACACTTACTTATGAAGCAGCAGACCAGGTTGCAAAAGCAGGCCTTGGTATTTCAACAGCAATTGGTATTGGCGGTGACCCGATCATCGGCACTACTACAAAAGAAGCGGTGGAATTGCTGATGAATGATCCCGAAACGGATGCTATTGTAATGATCGGTGAAATTGGTGGTGGGATGGAAGCAGAAGCTGCGAATTATATTAAATCAACCGGGAATAAAAAACCTGTTGTAGGATTTATTGCCGGGCAAACTGCACCTCCGGGAAGGCGTATGGGCCACGCAGGTGCAATCGTTGGTGGCGAAGATGATACCGCCGCTGCAAAAATGAAGATCATGGGCGAATGCGGTATTCACGTTGTTGCAAGCCCTGCTGATATTGGAAAGACTATGGCAGAAGCCTTAAAGAAATAACAAATCATCAATTGAAATAAAGAGTGCCTGGTTTTTGCCGGGCATTTTTGTTTGGATGATGTCTCCAGGACTATCGAATATTGACCGTTGAATAGTGACTATACCAATTAAATTAATAATGCCTTTCAACCTAAGTTTGTTGAAGGTAATCTTGTAAATAACCCGACTTCGACAAGCCTGTATGCCGATAGGCAGGTTGCTAATGAGACATTGTTTAATTAAATGATTTTTTAATCCAATGCCGTGGTTCGTGCCTCACGAACCGCAAAGCTACGGCCTTATAACAAGCAGCCATTCGTGAAAAAAACATTTATTTCTTAGGAAAACACTTAAGCCGATGCCGTGGTTCGTGCCTCACGAACCACAAAGCTACGGCCTTAAAACACGCCGCCATTCGTGAAAAAAAACATTTATTTCCGATGCCGTGGTTCGAGCCTCACCATAAGTGTTCGTAAGATTTTTGTATTTAAGTAATTTGATTGACCAGAATGATAGATACGCGGATGACACGGATGAACGGATAATCACGGATAAATGCTGCTGGCGCAGCATGTCACTGATAATAAAACTATTTGATCCGTAATTTTTTGGAACAAAAAATAAATCCGTTATTCGATGCCGTGGTTCGTGCCTCACGAACCGCAAAGCTAAGGCCTTAAAACAAGCAGCCATTCGTGAAAAAAAACATTTATTTCCGATGCCGTGGTTCGAGAGTCACCATAATGAGGCACGAACCACGGCATCGGAATTATCAGTTCTTTCATTCGTGACACACCGAACCACGGCATCAGAATAGTGACTATACCAATTAAATTAATAATGCCTTTCAACCTAAGTTTGTTGAAGGTAATCTTGTAAATAACCCGACTTCGACGAGCTCAGCCTGACAATCCATTGGTGGCTCAACTTTAATTTCCAATTTGTTTTATTGCTCCCATATTATACCAATGAAAAAGGGCGGAACCAATGTTCCAACCCTTCAACTTCAGCCATGAAAAAAAATTAGCGGGAGGTTTCTAAAAACTTAGCCAGCTCTTCTTTGCTACTACTGAAAACGAGCGCATCAGTTACAATAAAATAATTACCCTTGTCAATACAGTTCCTGTAGGTTGCTTTGGCGATTTCAAGTTTGCTGTTATCAAAACTGAATAATCCCAGCATTTCTTTTACCTGCGTCGCACTGAAATAATTACTGCTGATGGTTTGCTTTGCTATGGACAGTTTTGTATTTTCAAAGTTGCCATTGCTGATGGTTTGCTTGAGCTGGTCAAATTCATTTGCGTTCATTGGTTGCTTCGCATCATCATTCCAACCAGTATTATCTTCATCATCGCCATAATAGGTGGAACTGATCTTCCTTTCGTCGATAAGCGCTTTTCCGAAGCGGTTAATGGTAATGTCTACATGAAAACCTGGTTTTACATAAACGTTTCCGTTATAGATCAATTCAGCCTTCCTATTGTACGATTTGTTTCCTGAGCTGAATACCTTAATATTGTGATAACCGGAACGAATGTCTCTGACGACTACTTCATTTGAATTGTTTTCCTCCCAATTCCTGTTATCAATAGCGACCCTTACTGGCTTTCTTGAATTACTGCTGATGCTCAATATGCTTTTAGGAGAGAAGGCAAATAAAGAAATGGTAAGGAAAAGGGTTGTGGTAAGTGTAAAAATCTTTTTCATAAAAAAAATTTAACTGGTGAAAAATTAAGGTGCCTATTTTTAAACAGTCGTTTTGAATGCGGCCAGGCATATATGTAAAATGCTTTTGCTATAATAAAAAGTTAAAGAAATATCTTATGTAACTTATGCAATTGTAATTCTCTTTACATCTCTTAGCTTAGATGATCAAACAATAAACATCCCTTAAATAAACTTATCTGCACATGCTTTTGAAAAGATTTATCCCGCTGCTTATTTTAATTTCCTTCCATAAAAACACATTTGCCCAAACGATGCCTGATTATTCAACTAACTGGAAGAAAGTGGCTGCTCTTGAAAAAAAGGGGCTCACTGCTTCTGCACTCAAAGAAGTGATCTCCATTTTCAACAAGGCGGTTTCATCCGACAGCGATGCCCAACAGATAAAAGCGGCCATGTACCAGGTGAAGTATCGCAACCTTGTTGAGGAGGATAACAACGAGAACAATATCTTTTTTATTGATACCCTCATAAAAAAAGCAAAAGGTGTTTCAAAAAATATACTTCAAAGTATGCAGGCTGAACTATTCTGGAATTACCGGGACCAAAACAGGTATGAGCTGTATAACCGTACTCAACTATCTGAAGAGAAAAGCAATGATATCAGCACCTGGACTGTGGAGAAATTGAATAAAACGATTACTGATCTTTACAAAGCGTCATTGAAAACAGATGCTGTCTTAAAAAAGACTTCCCTGGTTGGGTTTGATGCCATTATTGAGAAAGGAAAGAATACCCGCAACTTACGGCCGACATTATACGACTTTCTTTTGCACCGGGCGCTGGCTTATTTTATGAGTACTGAAAATGATGTTACCAAACCTTCCTATAAATTCATATTGAATAATGAGTTGGCATTTGCACCTGTAAAAACCTTTATCAATTCAGATTTCACTACAAAAGACAGCAGTTCACTTTACTATATTGCAATCCGCCTGCTGCAGGATATTTTAAGGTTTCATATTGATGATGCAAATCCGGATGCACTCATTGATGCCGACCTGATAAGATTAGCTTTTGTAAATGAACACGGTGTATTTAGAAATAAGGAAAGTCTTTATGAAACTGCGTTAAAAAATATTGAATCAACTTACTCCAGCAGCCCTTGGGCGGCACAGGCCATTTTCTTAATGGCGCAGATGCACTATATGCGTGGCCAGCAGTATGATCCCTTTACTAAGAAAGCACCACAGTTTGAGATTAAAACCGCAAAAGAGCTTTGTGAAGATGCGATAAGGAGGTATCCAAAATCAACCGGAGCGATTAATTGCAGCAATTTACTCGCAAACATTAAACTCCCTTATTTGAATATTGAAACAGAAAAGGTAAATGTGCCCAACCAGCCATTCAAATCATTGCTGAAATATAAAAATGTAAACACGATTTACCTGCGTGTTATCCGCCTTTCGAGAGATCAAATAAAAAAGATAGAAATGGAAGATTATGATAAGAGGTGGCAATCGATGGCTGGCTTAAAAGCTGAAAAAAGCTGGAGCATTACCTTACCAGATCAACAGGATTATCAACAGCATTCAACAGAAATAAAAACAGATGGCCTTGTGGCCGGCACATATATTATCCTGGCAAGTATCCATCCTGATTTTAGGAGTACAAATAATTTGCTTGCAAGGCAAATTACCTTTGTTAGCAATATTGGCTATATCATCAATAATAAAGATGAAATGTACATTGCCAACCGCGATAATGGCGAGCCTCTCTCCAATGCGGAGTTACAGGTATGGCAACAGAAATACAATCCGACGTCCAGGACCAACGAAGATGTAAAGAATGCCAGGTATATTGCTGATAAAAATGGGTATATCAAACTAAAAAAACAAAAGGACAATTATACCAATAATTATTACCAGTTGATTTATAAGAATGATGAACTTTTTACTTTTGATAATTATTACAGTTACCAATTTAACGGCTATGAAAAGCCCAATGCAAAACGAACTTTCCTGTTTACCGACAGGTCTATTTACAGGCCCGGGCAAACAGTCTTCTTCAAAGGTATCGTAGTAAGCACAGATCAGGTAAGCAGGAAGAGCAAGATCCTACCCGGTTTTTCCAGCACGGTTATCCTCTATGATGCAAATGATCAAAAAGCGGGAAGCCTGAAGCTGGTATCTAATGAATATGGTTCTTTCAATGGAAGTTTTACGTTACCAGCCAACCTTTTGAACGGCAATTTTTATATTAAAGATTCAGTGACTGAATCAACAACAAGCATCAATGTAGAAGAATATAAACGCCCCAGGTTTTCGGTTGAAATTAAAAAACCGGAAGGCAGTTACAGGGTTAACGACAGCATAACGGTTACAGGAAACGCAAAAGCTTATGCAGGGAACAATATTGATGCTGCTAAAGTAATTTATAGAGTTGTAAGAAAAGTACAATACCCAATTTGGTGGGGATGGGGAATGTATAAAACGATATGGCCACCGGCAGGTAGCAGAGAAGAAATGGAAATTACAAATGGAGAAACTACCACCGATAGTAAGGGAGCTTTTTTTATAACATTCAAAGCCATCCCGGATGAAACAGTGGATAAGAACGCCCAGCCGGTGTTTTATTATGAAGTGAGTACTGATATAACAGATCTTAATGGTGAAACAAGAACGGGCAGTACATCCATAGCTGTGTCGTACCAGGCATTGCAACTGAATATTATTGCCGGTAGTAAAATGGATGCAGATAGTTTAAAGAATATACAGATCAGCAGCAAAAATATGAATGGCATATTTGAAAAAGCAAATGTGCGTCTAACTGTTCAAAAGATCCAATCTCCAAACAAGGTCTTTCGTGAGCGCTATTGGCAAGTTCCGGACACTTTTGTAATAAGCAAAGAAGAATTTGCAAAAGATTTTCCCTATGATGCTTATGCAGACGAAGGCCAAATAAGCAAGTGGCCATTGACAGAAAAAGTAATAGATCTAACTGACAGCACGAATGAGCGTTCAACATTCAACATTTCACATCCAAAATTGGATGCAGGTTGGTATAAAGTAGTAGCAACAACAAAAGACAAATATGGTGAAGAAGTACGAGCCGAAAAATATATACGGTTGTCAGGCTATGGACAATTTACCAGTGAAGACCCTATTGTGGTTGATGCAAAAAAGAATGAAGCCTTGCCGGGAGAGAAAATCAGTTACCAGATTGCGACAGGCTTTGAAAAAATATGGTTAATACATTCCCTTGGTAAAATGGAGAATGCGGGCAATACATCATACCCTGCAATTACCAGGACAAATCCTTTTATAAATGAAATAGATATAACCGAGTCTGACCGCGGGGGAATGAATATCAGTTATGCGTTTATAAAACACAACAGGGTTTATAGTGGCAATCAATCCATTTCTATTCCATGGAATAATAAGGACCTGAAAATTAGTTATGAAACTTTTCGTGATAAGATCTTACCCGGCAGTGACGAAAAATGGAAAATAAAAATTACCGGCAACCAGGCAGAAAAAGTTGCTGCAGAAAGCCTGATAAATATGTATGATGCTTCACTCGATCAGTTTAAACCACATAGCTGGGAATTATTAAGTGTATTATGGCCGGTATACAATGATGCCATCAGTTGGACCAACAATTCGTTTGCGGCTGTAAATTCATTGGAAAGAAACAGCATTAAAAATAACCAGGTTGAAGTTCCGCAGCGATCCTATGATCGTTTGCTGAGCAACGGCTGGAGTGAAGGAAGTTACAGATACGATCAATCAATGGTAGTTTATGCATGGAATTCCAATGCTGTTACTTTAAACGCTACTGCGGGAATGGGCAGCATGGGATTAACGGCTGACAGGATGATGGATTATAAAGCTGGCAAATCCAAGGTTGCCATTGAAGGTAGGCAGGTGCAATTTGCTGCTCCAAAAGTTGTAGAGGATGAAGAAGTTAGTTCTGAAAGTACTAGCATATTGCCTGGCCAGCCTGCAGTTGATCAGCCTTTAAACAACAACATCCAGGTGAGAAAGAATTTCAATGAAACAGGTTTCTTTTTCCCTGCGCTAACAACAGATGCAAATGGCAACATCGAATTTTCATTCACAATTCCTGAAGCACTAACGAGTTGGAAAATGATGACGCTGGCTCACACGAAAGATCTTGCAACTGGCTATTCAGAAAAAACAGTGATCACACAAAAGCCGCTGATGCTGCAGCCAAATGCAGCAAGATTTTTAAGAGAAGGCGACCGTATGGAATTTGCTGCGAAGATTGTAAACCTTGCAGATAGCGAAATAACAGGAACCGCACAACTTGAACTATTTGATGCAACTACAAATAAAGCGGTTGATGGCTGGTTTAAAAATATGTTTCCGGTTCAATATTTTACAGTTGCAGCGGGTCAAAGTACTGCGGTAAAATTTCCTGTTGAGATTCCTTTTAATTTTAACAGTGCGCTTACCTGGCGCCTTAAAGCAATTTCTAAAGATGGGTCTTTCAGTGATGGCGAAGAAGCTGCATTGCCGGTATTGACCAACCGTATGTTGGTTACAGAATCAATGCCATTGAACATGCGCAATGAAAAAATCAAAAGTTTTAAGTTTGAAAAATTACTCAACAGCGGTAACAGCAGCTCTCTTACGAATCATGCACTAACGGTTGAGTATAGTAGCAACCCGGCCTGGTATGCTGTACAGGCATTGCCTTACCTGATGGAATACCCCTACGAATGTGCAGAGCAAAGTTTCAATCGCTATTATGCCAATACACTCGCTTCATTTGTAAGCAACAGTACACCGAAAATAAAAGCAGTGTTTGAAAAATGGCTTTCTGCTCCCCTTTTCGCTGGGAATGGTGCCGGGGGTAAAGCCGACACCGCTGCCCTGTTAAGCAATCTCCAAAAAAACGAAGAATTGAAATCAGCTTTGTTGCAGGAAACGCCCTGGGTATTGGATGCTCAAAATGAATCGGCACAAAAGAAAAACATCGCTGTTCTTTTTGAAATGGTTCGCCTTGCAAAAGAAAAAGAAAAAACACTCAGCAAGCTGGATGAAATGCAGAGCAACAGTGGAGGCTTTCCGTGGTTTAAAGGCGGGCCCGATGACAGGTATATTACTCAATATATCATTACAGGTATCGGCCATTTACGCAAATTATCCGCATTGGGCAATGATGATTATAATAGACTAAAACCCATTCTTGAAAAGGCGATCCCCTACCTGGATGCTAAACTTTTGGAAGATTATAACGAGCTAAAGAAATCGAAAGCCATCCTAAAGAATAACCATTTGTCATATACGGCGATCCAGTATTTATACATGAGAAGTTTTTTCCCGGAATATAAAATAAACAATGCTACACTGGCAGCTTATAAATATTATTATGGACAATCACAACAGTATTGGTTAAGCAACAGTAAATATATGCAGGCCATGATCGCATTGGCACTGCACCGGACCAACGACAGCAAAACGCCCCAGTCGATTATCAAATCGCTGAAAGAAAATGCTATTTATAAGGAGGAGATGGGCATGTACTTTAAAGAATTTGCTAACGGCGGTTACTATTGGTACCAGTCTCCGATTGAAAGCCAGGCAATGCTGATCGAGGCATTTAGCGACATCGATAAAGATAATACCACGATCAACGATCTTAAAGCCTGGCTGCTTAAACAAAAACAAACGCAAAACTGGAGAACTACCAAAGCAACTGCTGAAGCCTGTTATGCTTTATTATTGAATGGCAGTAACTGGTTGTCTGAAGAAAAGGATGTCAGCATCATCCTTGGCAACACAACCATAAAAAGCACCGATCAAATAACAGAAGCAGGCACTGGTTACTTCAAACAAACAATTGCCGGAGAAAAAGTACAACCCGGGATGGCTAATATCACGGTGAATGTCAACTCAGCCCAGGGCCAGGTTTCGCCCTCAGCAGGTGGAGGGAGTAGTTGGGGTGCTGTTTACTGGCAATACTTTGAAGACCTCGACAAAATAACTGCTTCAGCAAGTCCATTAAAACTCGTGAAAAAATTATTCATAGAAAAGAACTCCGATACCGGCCCGGTTCTACAAGCCTTAAATGATGGCGATGAGTTGCATGTTGGCGATAAGGTAAAAGTGCGGATTGAATTAAAAGCAGACCGTGACATGGAATACATTCATATGAAGGATATGCGTGCAGCCTGTATGGAACCTATAAATGTGATCAGTGAATATAAATGGCAGGGCGACCTTGGGTATTATGAATCTACCAAAGATGCCAGTACCAATTTCTTTTTCAACTGGCTTCCGCGGGGCACTTACGTGTTTGAATACCCGCTGTTCGTAACACAGTCCGGCAATTTCAGCAATGGCATTACAAGCATCCAATGTATGTATGCGCCGGAATTTACAAGCCACAGTGAAGGTATAAGGGTGAACGTGGCAGAGAAATAATTTTGAAGCTGGGGGGCGTGGGGTAAAAATGGTTGCGACATTGTCAACTTCGGCAATCACTTTAGCTTTAGAACCGAAAGTAGTAATGCCCAACTGCAAACCAATAAAGAACTGTATGGAGCCCTGAAGCAACTTCCAGGTAGTAGGTCAAACCCCCAAAACCTCGATGAACCAAATTCTTAGGTAAGCGGAAGGTTAAGAGTCCAAAACTTGCCATTTTTACACGATAACCTGCCAGATCAAG
This sequence comes from Ferruginibacter sp., assembly GCA_039921685.1. Classification (GTDB taxonomy): domain Bacteria; phylum Bacteroidota; class Bacteroidia; order Chitinophagales; family Chitinophagaceae; genus Ferruginibacter. The sequence continues at coordinate 19,766 of JBDSBG010000189.1, read as the reverse complement.
AACCTGGGAATGGTCGCCCTGGTATTTGGATTCTATTAGTTGACGGCTGATAGCCATAATAAACTTTTGTGAAGTGTCACGTTAATGCTTTGAATTTCATTGGATTGTCTGAGTACATAATTGCTACCGACCGCTGCTTTGCCGGGAAAATGGACTGCTCACAGCAGGTTGCATAAAATTTTATCACAAAAAAAATGCAACCTGTATGGTTGCATAAAAATTTCTGTCAAAAAAAATGCAACCTTGTCCTGGAGGTCTGATTTGCATTTGTAGTCAGGTTCATTGTCCCGTATCGCGGAGATGTCAACTCACCGAGATGTCAACTGCCGAGATGTCAACTGACCGAGATGTCAACTCACCAAGATGTCAACTGACCGAGATGTCAACTCACCAAGATGTCAACTGCCGAGATGTCAACTGACCGAGATGTCAACTCGCCAAGATCTCAACTCCCAAGGCATCGATGGGATCAATTTACATTCAAGTTCTTATGGGTACCTGGTATACCACAACTGTTCGGAAGATTTGATTTTACCACCAAATATGATAGATACAAAACACGGATAAACGCCTGCCCGGCTGAAGCCATTCAGACAGGGATGACAACAGACCCGCCTACCGGCAGGCAGGTTTATTTTTTGTTCCAAAAAATTACGGATCAATTTATTAAGTTTATTATCAGTGACATGCTGCGCATAGCGCATTTATCCCCGTCCGACAGGCGTGAGCCGGGCGGGCCAGATTATCCGTTTATCCGGTCATCCGCGTATCTATCATTGAGGTCAATCAAACAACTTAAAATACAAAAATCTTCTGAACACTTGAGCTGGTATACCAGCAGGCTGTAAATAACAGTAAACCTGTGTCACTAACATTTGCTACAACGCACTGAATTTGACAACCAACTGAAGATATTTTTTAGTTAGAAGTATTAATGATTAATGTGTCATCGTAAAAACGTACTTCACCATTTGCTATATCATGAGTACCGCCAACAATGCCAATGCTTCCGCTTGCAATCATTTCTTTTAAAATAGGGCTGCGCTCCATAATGGCATGTACGGTTCTTTTTACATTGATACTTGCTACTTTTTCTACAAAATCGCTGTTGCCTGAATTACGATTCTCCTTTACAGACTTCTCATCATATACAGCGGGCTGTATCTTGCTTAACAATGCTGTAAGGTTGCCCATTTCCACATGGTCGCAGGCGCCTTTTACTGCACCACATTTGGTGTGGCCCAAAACAACAATGATTTTAGAGCCTGCAACTTTACAACCGAATTCCATGCTGCCCAAAATATCTTCGTTGATAATATTGCCAGCAATACGAACACTAAAAATATCTCCCAGGCCCTGGTCAAAAATTAATTCGGCAGATGTTCGGCTGTCTATGCAACTCAGTATTACGGCAAAAGGATGTTGCCCGTCTGAAGTTTCATTTGCTTGTTGTAAAAGATTGCGATTTACTTTTAGGTTGTTTATAAATCTTTTGTTGCCTTCTCTTAATAAATCTAACGCCATTGAAGGAGTTATAGCATTTTGCATTTCTCTTGTTAAAGTCTTCATTTTTTTACTTTTTAATTGTTAGCTAAAGGAATGTTGTTGAATAATACTATTTGAAATTGGTTGCTGCTACCGGTTTCCAATGTTTGTGTCATAAAGCCCGCTTCCGCTTTAATGTTCTTACTGATGACATAACCTACTGCCCCGTACAATCGATTTCTATCAAAAAGGGTTTGTTGCCCGTTTATGAAAACCTCGTTGTATGCTGATAAGTAAAATGCATTTTTGTCCATCATCTTTTTGTTTATTGGAATATTCAGTGCAAAAAAATATCTAAACCGCATTTGGAAATCGCCTGGTAAAAAACGCTCTTCTATTCTATAACGGTGTTGCAGGTAAAACCTGTTAAATATCTGACGTGTGATAAACTGCTGAAATAGGCGATGCTCTTTGGTGCTGATTTTTTCATTTGAATTTTGCAGGTACTTAAGTGTGTTTATGAAACCATAGCCTAGTAAGATATTGTTATTGTTGTCAGTAAGATTATAACCTATCCCGGTTCTTAAAAGCAACTGGTTCATATCGCCAATGAAATTAAAGTTTCGGTATTGCACTTCGTTATGCCAATTCCATTTCTTGCTTATCTTTTGGTTTCCAAAATATATAAACCAATTACCTATCTCGCTTTTTTGAGCAAAGGATAATATTGAAACACTGATAAATAATAACATGAACAGGTATCTTTTCATTTTAATTGCCTTCAGGCATAGCCTGGGTTTTAACTTGTATAAAATTCACAATGAACTTCATTATGCCTCCTGGCCAACATTTTAAGTTTTCGATTTAAAAATTACTTCTTGGTTTACCGTTATCCCTGGAGCCTGAATATTGAATGTCACAGTCGTGATTCTATTTGTTTACCGGCTCAATAAAATTTATCGTTTCAACAGTTACATTTTTTGTTTTAGCATTGCTCTTGTAATTCTGGATAATTTCAACTACGTCATATGCAATTGATTTTGATTTACTGCAATCAATGATCACTTTCGAGTTGGCAGGAATTTTATCTAATTCTTTAATCAGATTGGCCTTGTTAAAAAAAGAAACCTCTTCTGCTAAAACAAGCTGGTGTAACGCCAGTCCATCTTCAGTAGTTATGGTTTCCTTCATGTGATGTGAATTGCGGTAACTATGGCGAAGGGTATAGAAGATACCAAAGAGTAATCCTACTGTAATTCCTTTTAATAAATCGGTTGCTAAAATTGCTATAACTGTTGCAGTAAAAGGAACAAACTGTTCCCAACCCAGTTTATACATATCCTTAAAAAGTGCAGGCTTTGCTAATTTATAGCCTACCATTAAAAGTATTGACGCCAAACTTGCCAGCGGTATCATATTTAACACAGCTGCAATAGTAATGGCACTTATTAGTAAAAAGACTCCGTGAAGTATCGCTGATAATTTGGTTTTACCACCAAAAGATATGTTTGCTGTGCTTCGAACAATAACTTGTGTAACCGGCAAACCACCTATTAATCCTGAAACAACATTGCCTAACCCTTGTGCTTTTAGTTCCCTGTTTGTAGGAGTGATTCTTTTATCCGGGTCCATTTTGTCAGTAGCTTCAACACAAAGCAGCGTTTCTAAACTTGCAACTATAGACAATACAATCGCAATTTTCCAAACTTCAAAATTCGTTAGTGCTGAAAAATCGGGAAAAGTGAATTGTCCAAAGAATTCTGAAATTGAATGTGGCACCGGTACTTCAACTACTTGTTTTGCATTTAAACTAAAATCAAGAATACCGTACTTATATAAGTTAAACATTAAGATCCCGAATACAACTACCACAAGCGGCCCATTGATAATGCTGAAAATCTTGTGCTTTCTGCTTAATACTTTATCCCAGAGTATAAGAAGAATTAAAGAAGCCGCCCCAATGACCACCGCACCTGGTGAAATAAAATCAAAAGCTTTAAAAATCTCGGAAAAAGTATTTTCTCCGTCTGCCTGAAAAAATTCAGTATCTCCGAATGAATCCTTGTCCCAACCCAGGGCATGGGGAATTTGTTTTAAGATGATCAATAACCCAATTCCTGTGAGCATCCCTTTAATAACAGAAGAGGGAAAGAAGTAGGCAATGAAGCCAGCTTTTGCAAATCCTAAAATCAATTGAAAAATACCTGCTAACACGACCGCTGTTAAAAATGCGGGCCAGGACCCACCTAGTGCAGCAATAGAAGTTAGAACGATCACTGCTAATCCAGCGGCAGGTCCACTAACTCCTAGAGGAGACCCGCTTGCAACACCAACTACAATACCACCTACAATACCTGCAATAATACCTGCAAATAATGGCGCCCCTGACGCTAATGCAATTCCCAGGCATAACGGAACAGCGACAAAAAATACCACTATACTGGCTGGTAAATCATTTTTTAAGTGTTTGAATAAGTTTTCCTGGTTCATATATTATGATTATAGGACGAAGATAGTAACATTATTTAAAAAGATAGCAATACTATCATAAAAAATTGTAAAATATTTTTCCACTAGCTTTGTTGAAGCTTTGAGTACTCACCTAAATGAAGGCATAAAATGAAACTGCAGGTACAAATAAAAATGAATGAGGGTTTATTTCTCCGCAACCCGGAGCATACTGAGTTGGGCAAGAACATCATTAAGCACAGCATTCAATTGATTGCCCGGTATGGTTTTGAAGCATTTACATTTAAGAAGCTGGCAGAAGACATAGGCACAACGGAAGCTGGAATTTACCGCTACTTTGAAAATAAACACCTGTTGCTTATATACATCATAGCCTGGTATTGGGGCTGGCTCGAATACCAGATAAGTTTTCAAACCAATAATGTTAAGGACCCTGCGGTAAAGTTAAAAAAGGTAATAAAGCTATTAGCTACAACAGTGGAAGATGATATCAAAACAAATTATGTAGATGAAAGTCTGCTGCACCAAATCGTAATTTCAGAAGGTTCAAAAGCATATTTAACCAAGCAGGTTGGCGAGGATAATAAACAGCAGTTTTTCAAACCTTATAAAGATCTTTGTGCAGTCATTGGAAATATCATTTTAGAATGTAGTCCAAAATATAAATATCCAAGGTCATTGGCTACTACCATTATTGAAATGGCACATTTTCAGAACTTCTTTATGAATAATCTTCCTTCGCTTACAGATTTTGGAAAAAATAAAGAAGAAACCGAAGTCGTTGCATTTCTCAAAGATTTGGTTTTTTCAAGTATTAAGAAGGTTTGATTGTCGCAGCATTCTACATATTGACCCACCGGTAAACAGTTCTACTGTTATTGACAATTGCTTACCGACCCTGCAGGATTTAGAGTGCTAAACTGTTTCGATGCGCCAGCCGCTTCTACCATAGACAGGGCCTGTAATCCAAATTGTGCTTTCAGTTTTAATATGGCAATTGATGTTTACCTGGCATATACCAATCTAACATTCCCTGAAGATTTTCAAACCATCCGATTTTTCCATATCATTGTGATATGCCAGCCTTCAGTCATGTTTGGCAAAATACCAAAGCTGCCTGCGCATTTCCTTTAGCAAGCTGGTCGCCGAGGGGCTGTTTATGAAAATCAACCGACAATTTTAAAATAATATCTATGCTAACTCATTTTGAGACTTTAATTAAAAAAGCTTACCCAGCTTTTAATTCAAGAGACATTGACACGGCACTTTCTACATTTCACTCAGACGTGCAATGGCCAAAAGCCTTTGAAGGCGGTTATGTAAGTGGACACGATGAAATAAGAGCATATTGGACAAAACAATGGACAGAAATAAATCCCACTGTTGAACCAATCGGATTTATTCAAAGACCAAACGGAACATTTGAAGTAACCGTCCACCAAATTGTAAAAGACTTACAAGGAAAACTGCTCTTTGATGGAAAAGTAAAACATATCTACACGTTAGAAGAAGACTTGTTACGAAGAATGGATATTGAAGTTGAATAGACAGAATTAATAAGTCCAGGCAACGGAATAAACGATGAACTTTTATCTATCCAATCAGTAGTGATCAGGACGCTTTTAAAGCATTCCCACATCAACTTAAACCTTAACTGAAACTGTTAAGCAGCTACTTGAAGCCTTTTGTGGTCATCAGGAAAACAACGCTAATGATAAAACTTAAATATTTTTTGGTGTGCTTCTTATTTTTTGCTTCTTGTAAAAAAAATAACAATGATAGTTCTTCAATAACAGGACAATGGGAATGGTTTAAAGCAACTGGAGGAATTGGTAATGTTTACCAAACGCCTCAAAGTTCCGGCCGCTCCTGGCAGCTTACTTTGAATCCGGATTTTTCAGTATCTCAAACTGGTGATTTGATGCCTGGCGGAGACGGAACTTATACACTTACGGAAGAGACAAATCAAAATTCAACGCGGCAGCTATTAAATATTAGTTCAAATGGTGAGCTGACAACTTTCAGTTATACTTTCGTTTCAAATACCATTTTAAGACTAGATCAAAATGTAGAAACCGATGGCCTTTCCTACTTTTTGGTTCGGGAATGACAACTTCAGATTAAAACGATATTCCTGCAATTAGAGCCGTTGTACACTCAGCCCCAGCGCATATCCAGGCTTTTAATCATAAATTAGCTTCGGTTCACGGCGTAGTGGCGTGCCCCCCATGCCCAAACCCGCAACATTACCATAACCTTTAATGGGTCATCAGTATGAAAAAATGCATTTCAATACTTCCTGTTCTATTATCATTTATTTCTGTTGGACAAATATTTTCAATTTCCTGCGACAAAGAGAATGTAATCTATATCGGGGTTGACAATCCTCTAACCATAGCCGTTGAAAATATCACAGCAAAATCAATTGCAGTGAAAACTGACAATGGAACAATTGCTGGCAGTAATGGATTTTACAATTTCCGGCCAAAAGCAATTGGACCTGCCACTATTATTCTTTATAGGGTAATGAATGGAAATCTTAAAGAAATCGGGAAAAAATCGTTTAGAGTCAAAAGGATATGGAACCCGGTTTTTAAAATTGGTTCAGGCAAAGATTCAATAAGCAAAAAGGAGTTGCAGGCACAGCAATTTGTAAGAGCCGAACTGGAAGGAAGTGATTTTGATTTGAAATTTAGTATAGAAAGTTTTGTCGTTTGTGTTTTTTCAAAGGATACCTGTAAATATGTTGAAACAGTAAATAAAGGGAATAAGATTGGACAGGAAATGTGGGAAATGCTTCAAAAAGTAAAAAATTATGATACCATACTTTTTAAAGAAATAGTTTGTATAGGCCCGGACGGAAAAAGGAAGATAGAGCCGAAAGTGGTAACTGTAATTGAATAAGACGGCGTTTAAACGATTTTGTTAGGTTTGACCGGAATTGATTTGGAAACCTTAAATGAAGAGGGCGAACATCAACACCCACAGTTCGGCAATCCCGTAACGTTATCGGAGTGTTTAGCGATCCAACAGACCAAGATAAATTACGACTTTTATAAACCAAATGCTAAAACAAAAAAATATTACAATGACAGCACGTTCAAGCAAGCTTGTTTTGACAAGCCACATTACATTTTCTGTTGGCTGGCTCGGCGCAGTTGCAGTATTCATAGTCCTTGCCATTACAGGCCTCACGACTATGGATAATCAGTTATCTCGTTCTGTACTTATTGCAATGGACATGAGTGCCTGGTTTGTAATTGTCCCATTCTGTCTAGCATCGTTTTTTACCGGACTTATTCAAGCTCTTGGAACCAGGTGGGGATTATTCAAACATTATTGGATAGTCGTGAAACTGTTTCTAACGATTGCCATGACTATTCTATTGTTGCTTCATATGCAGCCAATAAGCTATTTGGCAAATGTGGCGACAGAAACTTCATTTCAAAACTCAAGATATGCAGGACAACTACTTGACATCATTACAAAAGCAGGAGCAGCGATTTTGGTTTTGGTTTTCATCACGACAATTTCGGTTTACAAACCTTGGGGCAAAATTCAATTGAAACAAACTAACAACACTCTTGTTCCTATTCAAGATAATACTAACAAGAGTAAACGATCGTGGACATTTTTTCTGCTCGTTGGGTTAGGAATTTTAATTGTATTTTTCATCATCATCAAACATATATTGGATGGCGGTATGCACGCACATTAATTACACAGCAACAGAAAAAACTACCGCAAACAAAAGTATGCAGGTGGGGCCTGAGGGAGAGCAATCAGCAGCAGTGCATATCCAGGCTTTGGCTTCGGCGGCCGGAATTCTATTGGGACGGTTGGTCAATTCACCTCAAGTGTTCGGAAGATTTTTGTATTTTAAGTTGTTTGATTGACCACAATTATAGATACGCGGATGACACGGATAAACGGATAATAAACTGAATAAATTGATCGGTAATTTTTTGGAACAAAAAATAAACCTGCTTGCCGGTAGGCGGGTCTGTTGTCATCCTGTCTGAATGGCTTCGGCCGGGCAGGCGTTTATCCGTGTCATCCGTGTATCTATCATAATCTTTGCTGGTAAAATCAAATCTTCCGAACAGTTGTGGTCATTTCACCAGCACTCCGATGCTGGGTGAAGAACAAAATTCTCATCATCATGTTCACTGATGCATTTATTAGTAAGGCCCAAATTTCAAATATTGACAAAGGGAACTATATTTCCCTACTTTCGCCAGGCACTAACGTTGTGCAACACTTTAAACAGTGCATTTAAAAATGAAAGTAAAGTATAAACTAGACGACAGAAAAAAAGAAGCAAGGCTTGAAAAGGAATACTATGAGGTTTTAGCATATGGCATATTTGACGATCAGAGAAAAGTTTATCTTATTGTAAATGATGACTTGCACTTCATTGAGCCAGATGAATCAGTTCTTGATATAATTGAAAATGACTTAACTAATTTTGAAAGAAAAGATGATTTAAATTATGGGAAGACATTCTTTCTGAACAAATCCTTGTCAGACTTTGTAATTGGGTTTGAAAACTATTCTCAATTAAAAATAAATAACATTTGGACTTTAAGTAAACTTTCGAAATATTTTACAGGCAATCATTATTCCATCCCAGACAAATACAGGGATACTGTTTTAAGTGTAAACTATAAAATGAATTTTATTGAAGGGTATTTAATGTTTGCAAATTCATACATCAACAATAAAAACAGAGATAGCAATTATAGGGATGAGCTATTTTTTTACCGTTCCAATAATTTTGATGCTCTCGTTTCTGAAATATTTAAGGAGGGAAAGAAAATAGCACAACTTGACACACAGAACTATAAATCTTTACTTAAAGCGTTTATTGGAAAGCACCTTTATGACGAAATAGCAAATGAAAGCAAATCAATGGGCTTATGTACTCAGTTATTTAATCTTATTGATTCAATCTTTATTGACACAATAGATAATATTCACACAATTGAAACTTTCTATGATGAATGCTTTGTGATTGAAAGTCAAAAAGAATTTTATTGCCTGAATAAAAGTTGGGTTAGCTAAAAAGCCGAACACACAACAAAGTGGTTGCAAAAAGCCATCCATTTTTAACTTGCTATTTTTTTGAACCAAATTGCAGCAGCTTTTAAATAGCTGCTAATTGATTTATATTTGAACAACAACTTTGCTTTAAGAGGAGCGGCCATTTACTAAAACGGTGGCGATGAAAAAACGGCAAACATATAAGAAATGATCAGACCTTTTCAAACAGGAGATAAACCGATCCTCATCGAGATTTTTAAACTCAATACACCGCAATTTTTTGACCCAAAAGAATTAGCAGACTTTGACAATTATCTAGACAAATACAGTAAAACTTATTTGACTATTGAGCAAAACGATAAAATTGTTGGCGGGACAGGTTATCAAATCTCAAACGATAACTTAACCGGAAGTATTACCTGGATATTTTTTCATCCAGACCAGGCTGGACAGGGTTTAGGGAAACAAGCAGTAGAGCATTGTTTGACTGTTTTGAAAGCAAACAAAAATCTTGAAACATTAGCCGTAAGGACATCGCAGCTTGCTTTTAAATTTTTTGAAAAGTTTGGCTTTAAACTTATCCGTACTAAGAAAGACTACTGGGGGCACGGGCTTGACCTGTACGAAATGGAAGTGAAACTAAAAGATTAAACACGGTGGATCAAATACAACAACTGATTTGTAATCGCCGGGAATACGCTCCCGCAGACAGTTTGTGGAGCACGCCCATCACAAAATCCGATCTTCTAAAAAAGCCAACTTACAATTTAATTCAGGAAACCAAATAAGAATCGAAAATACCAGGACATAATTTGGATAAAACTATAAAGAAGAAAAAAATTATTACCAGACGCAAATTCCTAATAAAATGAAAGAAATCCAACCAATCAACATCATGCAGAAGTTTTCATTGTTTGACAAACAGTGGACACCCCACATAATCGGAGAACTTAATGGACAATATGTAAAACTTTGTAAACTTAAAGATGATTTTGTATGGCATAGTCACGAACATGAGGACGAGCTCTTTATGGTATTCAAAGGAACTCTTTTAATGGATTTTCGGGATAAAAAAACTGTTGAGGTTAAAGAGGGAGAAATATTAATAGTTCCAAAAGGCGTAGAACACAGGCCGCATACAAATGGAGAAATAGTATTTAATTTACTGTTTGAACCCAAAGCAACATTACACACAGGAAACGTTGACAGTGAAATGACCGTAAAGGAATTAAGTTGGATTTAAAATTTTGGGGAAGAATATAACAAGCCGCCAACAGCAGATATGAGCAATTTTAGCTTTGGGCTTAGCACCGGCATATCTTTCCTTGTAATACTGTTTTTTTAGCGCCCGCGAAGAAAAAAAGTAAAAGCATTACCATTGATAAAAAGAACTTATTTATTCCATGGCAAAATACCAGCACAGCGGCAAGCCATACCGTTGGCATTCAACCGTAGCTTGCAATATTGAGCGGAAAGATTAAAAGCGCTTTCCAATTGAAGCAATTGCATGCTCGACAATAATTTTTGGGTATTTTCTAATTTTGGTTGGATTGTTATACTCGTTGAATGCCAAAAAGTAAGAGCGATTTCAAAAAAATCAGGAAGTTCAAATTTTTTTAACAATGGAGGAATTCCTATAAGAATGAAACCTGCGTTTCGACTGATTCAGTCGGATGACGATTCTAAATTTCACGACATTTTTAAATGAATGAATGGTTTATGCTTTGCAACACTTTAATACTTCAATCTAAACCTCAACAACTTCATCATCATCTTTCTACAAAACTAATGACATTCTAATGCCTTTTTAATTTCAATTAATTTTTTACAGTTCTATTTGGCACTCTACTTATTTTTTGCGTAATTTAAAAATGAAACCATCTAAATTGTTCAAAGAATTTTTTGAAAGTGAAAAATCAGGCGGACTAACTTTAATAATTTGCACTATTTTATCACTGGTAATTGCCAACTCAAGCTTTGGCGACGGTTACCATCTTTTTTGGCAAACTCAATTTGCAGGACATAGTATTGAACATTGGGTTAACGATGGACTTATGACCATTTTCTTTTTATTAATCGGTTTAGAATTAGAACGAGAAATTTATCAGGGAGAACTTAAAAAATTTAAGGACGCTCTATTCCCAATTTTTGGTGCAATTGGTGGTATTCTAATTCCCGCAGGGCTTTTCATGCTCTTTAACTTTGGAACTGCCACAAAATCAGGAGCTGGAATTCCGATGGCGACAGACATTGCGTTTGCTTTAGGAATTTTATCTTTATTAGGAAAACGAGTACCAACTTCTTTAAAAGTGTTTTTAACAGCACTAGCCGTTATTGACGATTTGGGAGCAATTTTAATAATTGCGGTTTTCTATACTAAAACACTTCTTTGGACAAACCTTTTTATTGCCTTAGGGATTTTTGCTTTGCTTTTAGTTTTCAACAGACTGAAAATCAGGAACCTGGTTCCCTATTTAATTGGAGGTATTGCTATGTGGTATTTTATGCTTAATTCAGGTGTTCACGCAACAATTACAGGTGTTCTCCTGGCATTTACAATTCCATTTGGCAACGGCGAAGAAAAATCATCCTCATATATTTTGCAACATTTTTTACATAAACCAGTTGCGTTTATTGTATTGCCAATTTTTGCTTTAGCAAATACCGCTATCTTTTTAAGTGCAGACATTGGAAATGTACTGACACAAAATTACAGTTTAGGAATTGCGGCAGGACTTCTCATAGGCAAACCATTAGGCATTTTTCTATTAACATTTTTGGGAGTTTCATTTGGCCTTTGCAAACTTCCGGATGACTTAAATTGGAAATCAATTGTAGGCGTTGGTTTTTTAGGTGGTATTGGATTTACAATGTCAATCTTTATCACGCTGCTTGCCTTTGACAATGAGACCATAATTAACAACGCTAAATTTGTAATTTTGATTTCGTCATTAATAGCCGGATTCCTTGGATTTGTCGCCTTGAAGTTAACATTGAAACAAGAAACAACTGATAACTTCTGAGAAATTTTTGCTGCTAACACCTGGCAATACAGTGGCGCAACTAATATATTGTTCCGGCAACTGCGGTATTCGTTCATCGCATTCACTCTAGCTGACGAATAACGCCGGGCAATTGAATAAATATGAACTTCTATTTATAAATTTAGATTCAATTGTGAGCCGGCCATCTTCAAATACCGCCATACCGCAAAGCCATAGCCGCTGGCAGCAAGCAAACATCAAGGCGGTTTAAATTTCAATAATTGACGAATGAGCAAAGACCAAACAAAAGACCTTTTAAAGTTTCTGAAACCATTTGACGATGACACAGTTAATTTGGTATTGTGGCTTCGGGATTTTGCCTGGGATCTATGCCCCCAGGCAAATGAGTTAATTTATGACAATTACAATGCTGTTGCTTTCGGTTGGAGCCCAACTGAAAAATTAGGGCATACCATCTGCTCAATCGCCGTAGGCCGTTCAAGCAAAAATATTCACTTCGGTTTTTATTGGGGCAGCGAAATTTAAGACCCCGACAAAATTCTTTTGGGACAAGGAAATCAATATCGTTACGTTCTCGTGACGGACAAAAAGAAATTTCCAAAAGCATATATCAAAAAACTTGTAAGCCAGGCATACGCAAACTCGCTTTCGAAAATCAAAGACCAAAAGCAAATCATAAATGGACAGACAATTGTAAAATCGATCTCCGACAAAAAAAGAGCTGACAACAGCAGGAAAGAAACGAAACCAAAAAAGAAAAATAATAACGTCTCTAAAAGCTAATAGCGGGGCTTTTCGTAAACTGCGCAGGCTGACAAAAAAAAAATAAAACTTACTTAAGACAAAAAATATGCTGACAAAAATAAGCCCGAAATTACCCATGCGGAATAAGACAGTAACAAAAGATTTTTATGTAAACAAATTAGGATTTAGGAATCTTGGAAGTTCTGACTATGAAGGTTATTTGACGCTTGAAAAAGACAGCATAGAAATTCACTTTTTTGAGTTTAAAGAAATTGCCCCAACCGAGAACTATTCCGGGGTGTATATCAGAACCAACGATATTGACAATTTGTATCAATCATTGTTGGATAATAAGGTAAGCATCCACCCCAACGGAACATTAACGACAAAGCCCTGGGGGCAAAAGGAATTTTCCTTGCTTGATCCCGATAGCAACCTTTTGACATTCGGACAAAGTATATAAATACTACTGCCCGATGGGCGATAGCCTGGCTGGAAAAAAATGCGATTAGCATCCTTTCACTGTGATGCTTTTGTTTTCAACGTCAGACCTAACAAAATAATGCTGCCCAAACCAACAGAAAAAATAATCAGGCAATTTTAAAAAAATTAAGAAAAAGTTTGCGAAACCGGAAAGTTGCGCATATGTTTGCAACCGAATAGTTTCACAATCCGAGCCAGGGAGAGAATCTTTCGGCAGGGGCGGAAATGTGGAAAGCCTATTCATCAACTAAACAAGTTATTATCAACAATTAAAAAAACATAAAATGAACAGTCATTTATTATTTGATTTTACCGTTGACAAAGCAGCTAAAACGGTAATGATTACAAGGGAATTTGATGCGGAACTTTCGCTTGTTTGGGATGCTTTTACAAAACAGGATTTGCTTGACCAATGGACCGCACCTGCACCCTACCAGGCAAAAACAAAATACATGAATTTTGAAGTGGGTGGAAAAAGGTTTTACGCAATGCTGAGTCCTGAGGGAAATGAAAGTTGGACGCTCCAAAAATATACTTCAATTACACCGAAAACCAATTTCAAATTGTTTAATGCCTTTGCCGACAAAGATGGTAACCCTCAACCAGCCGGTTCTGAGTGGAATTACAACTTTAGCGAAGAGGATGGCATGACAACAGTGAATATCAATATCTACAATGAATCTTTTGAACGAATGGAAAGCCTGTTGGAAGGATTCCAAAAAGGATTTACAGCAACCTTGAATAATTTGGAAAATCTATTAGCAAATTTATCACAGAAATCATATGAAAATAAATGATGAAATACAGAACTATCTCGCAAGTCAACCTGACCCCAAACGCAGCGAATTGGAAAAGTTGCACCGCAGCATTTTGAAAGAAAAACCAAAATGCAGATTGTGGTTCTTAGATGGCAAGAACGCTGAAGGTAAAATTGTTTCCAATCCCAATATCGGCTATGGATTGCTTACGATGAAATATACCGACGGGAAAACGAGGGAGTTCTATCAAATTGGTTTAAGCGCAAACAGCACCGGGATCTCTGTTTATATAATGGGGATTGAAGATAAAACTTACTTAATTAAAACATACAGCAAGGAACTTGGCAAGGCAACTGTTACCGGCTATTGTATAAAGTTTAAAAGGCTGTCAGATATAAACATGGATGTACTTGCAGAAGTAATAAGATTCGGGTTTGAGAATGGAAAAATAACGAAAGACTAACTTAGATCCATTGCTAAAGACCACGAGTTACCAGGTTATTAAGAACTAAGTAAAATTCCACTGCTGACAAATAGCTACTTTCAATATCTCAAAATATGCTTTTTTGCTGCCCCTTCATTTTGCTATCTTTGCCGCTCAATAAAAACAGACAATGTTCAGAACTCATACATGTGGCGAATTAAGGCTTTCAGACACAAATAAGGAAGTAACTCTTGCAGGTTGGGTGCAAACTGTGCGCAAATTCGGATCGATCACTTTTATAGACCTGCGGGACAGGTATGGCATTACGCAATTGTTGTTTTCAGAAGCTCTTAATGGAGAACTTGATGCAAACCCGCTTGGCCGTGAGTTTGTTTTGCAGGTAACCGGTTCAGTTAATGAGCGTAGCAATAAGAACAATAATATCCCCACAGGCGATATTGAAATATTAGTCACCAATTTCAATATCTTAAATAAATCAGCCACTCCCCCATTTACCATACAAGATGATACCGATGGTGGTGATGATATCAGGATGAAATACCGCTTCCTCGACCTTAGAAGAAATGCGGTGAAGAAAAATTTAGAATTGCGTTATGCAGTTGGCCGCAGTGCCAGGAATTATCTACACGAAAATAATTTTCTTGATATTGAGACTCCTTTCTTAATCAAATCTACCCCGGAAGGTGCAAGGGATTTTGTGGTTCCAAGCAGGATGAATGCGGGACAATTTTATGCGTTACCACAATCACCCCAAACTTTTAAGCAATTGCTGATGGTGAGTGGTTACGATCGCTATTACCAGATCGTAAAATGTTTTCGTGATGAAGATCTTCGGGCAGACAGGCAACCTGAGTTTACACAAATAGATTGTGAAATGTGTTTTGTTGAGCAGGAAGATATCCTGCAAACTTTCGAAGGTTTGATAAGACGCATTTTTAAAGATGTAAAAAATATAGATTATTCAGAAACTATAGAACGCATGACATGGGAAAATGCAATGTGGACCTATGGAAATGATAAGCCTGATATCCGTTTTGATATGAAGCTTGCTAATTTGAATTTCCCGCAACATGCTTTTCCGGATAAAAAAAGCCCATTGGGTCCAGTGGGTTCTGAATCCCCCCTTCGGGGGGCGGGGGGGCCACTTGATGAAGCGGAAACGGTTATTGCGATCGCCGTTCCCGGTTGCAGCGATTATTCCCGCAAACAAACCGATGAACTAACTGAATGGGTTAAACGCCCACAGGTTGGTATGAAAGGTTTGGTATTCATCAAATGCAATGCAGACGGAACTTATAAAAGCAGTGTAGATAAATTTTATGATGCCGAAAAATTAAATGCCATTGCAACAGCAGCTAATGCAAAACCAGGCGACCTTATTATAATATTAGCAGGAGCCGAAGAAAGAACAAGAAAAGCCGTCAGTGATCTGCGATTATACATGGGGCAGTCTCTTGGCTTTCGCAAAACCGATGAATTTAAATTACTTTGGGTGTTGGATTTTCCTTTGTTTGAATATGCCGAAGATGATAACCGGTGGGTAGCACGGCATCACCCCTTCACTTCGCCAAAGCCCTCTGATATTGCAACAATGATCAATAACAATCCGGTTATTGAAAATGCAACTGAATATTTAAAACATCCTTATGCAAGCATCAAAGCAAATGCGTATGATATGGTATTGAATGGAAACGAGATTGGCGGCGGGTCAATCAGGATCTATCAACGTGAATTGCAGGAAAAAATGTTTGCCGCCCTGGGTATGGATGCCCATGAGCAACAACATAAATTTGGGTTCCTGCTTGGCGCATTTGAATACGGTGCACCACCTCATGGCGGTATCGCATTTGGATTTGACCGGCTTTGTGCAATTATTGGTGGTAGTGAAAGTATCCGTGACTTCATTGCCTTTCCAAAAAATAATTCAGGAAGGGATGTGATGATCGATGCCCCTGGAACAATTGATGATAAACAATTGAATGAATTAAACATTAAGCTTACAACTCCTAAATGATCGGTTGATGTATGACGAAAATAAGCCTTGTAATTAATACAAAAAATGAAGAAAAATTCATTGAAGAATGTATCCTGTCTGCTAAAGATATTGTAGATGAAATTATTGTGGCAGATATGCACTCTACTGATAAAACTGTTGAGATCGCAGGTAATTTGGGGGCAAGGATCTATTATGTTGAAGATGTTGGATTTGTTGAACCGGCAAGGAATTTTGCAATTAGCCAGGCTACCAATCAATGGATATTATTATTAGATGCGGATGAAAGAATTACTCCCCGGTTGGCTCACCTGTTAACCACGATTGCGCAGGAAAATAAATACGAAGCTGTTAGAATGCCACGCAAAAATATTCAACTCAACAAATGGATAAAACACGCGGGATGGTGGCCGGATTATCAACTAAGGTTTTTTCAAAAAGATAAGGTAAAATTTGGCACTGAAATTCACAGCAGCCCTGTATTTTCTAAAAACTATTTTAGTGTACCGGAAGAAGAAGATTTAGCAATCCTTCATTATAATTTCAGGTCGGTTGATCAGTTAATTGATAAAATCTTTAATTACACCAAATATGAAGAAAAACTGACAATAAGCAAGGTAAAAGAGGCCCAGGATTTTATAAACTACTTTGAAGGGGAATTTAATAAAAGATATCTTTTAAATAGTGGATACAAGGATGGCTTACATGGCTACATACTAAGCAAGTTTATGGAATTTTATCGTTTTTTAGAAGTTGCCAGGTTTTGGGAGAAACACAATTACGAAAACATCACCGATGTAGAAAAACTCCAGGAAATAAAAATAGCCTCAAGCGAAGCTTTGCTGGGAGAAATTGAAAAAAATAAAACGGAAATAGAAAAATTAAAGCTGTGGGCGATTAATCTCGAAAAAGACTATGACAAATCAAAACTGGATTATGCTAATCTGGAAAAAGATTACGGGAATATTATAGAAGAAAGGAATCGCCTGAAACTTGAACGGGAAAGGGAAAAAGAAAAGATTAATAATATTTTTAACGATGATACACTCATCAAACTTTATTATTCCAAAGACTGGAAGCATGTTCTGAAATTTTATTCTTTTAAAAAGAAGTACCTGTCTAACGATTCACCTATCAGTAAAAAAGTTAACAGTTTTGTTGATATATTCAAAACTAAAAAGAAACAAAGGGTTCAAAAAAAGGGTCTCGATCATACGATGGATGGTAAACTTCAAAAAAATGTAGACTATTCTAAGACACTTCTCATCCCACTTGCAGAGAATCCTGTTGTTTCGATCATTATTCCTGTTTATAATGGATGGAAAATGAATTACCGTTGTGTAAAAAGCATTATTGAAAATACTTCAGGCTTATCATATGAAATCATCTTCGCTGATGATTGTTCGACTGATGAAACAAAAAATTGTACCGACAAGATCACAAACCTGGTGCATTTATACAATACTGTTAACCTTGGGTTTTTAAAAAATTGCAACCATGCGGTTAAAAGCGCCAGGGGTGAATTTATTTTATTATTGAATAGTGATACGGAAGTATTGCCCAATTGGCTTTCGCCGCTGGTTGCTTTAATCAGGAGTGACGAAAAGATAGGAATGGTTGGCTCAAAGTTGATTTATCCGGATGGAAGACTACAGGAAGCCGGCGGTATCATCTGGAATGATGCTTCCGGTTGGAATTATGGTAAATTCCAGGATGCAAATGCACCGGAGTATAATTACATAAAAGAGGTTGACTACATATCAGGAGCGTCTATCATGCTACGAAAAAGTCTTTGGCAACAACTGGGAGGATTTGATGAACGATTTGTCCCAGCCTATTTTGAAGACTCAGATTTGGCATTTGCAATCCGTGAAAAAGGATATAAAATTATGTATCAGCCTTTATCAGAAGTTGTCCATTATGAAAGTGTGTCGCACGGTAAGGAAGAAGAACAACCTGTAGAAGGTAAAATATCTATTAAATCAGTGAGGCTATTGAACCAAAAGAAATTTTATGAAAAATGGAAGGAAGTTTTATTGAGAGAACATTTTCCGAACGCCGAAAATGCATTCCACGCCAGAGACAGGAGCGCAGGAAAAAAAACGATTCTCATTATTGATCATTATGTACCCGAATATGATAAGGATGCTGGTTCTAAATCAGTGTTTCAATATATAGAGCTCTTTTTGTCATTGGGCTTACAGGTTAAATTTATTGGTGATAATTTTTTCCAAAGTGAACCTTATACAACGATCCTGCAACAAATGGGCGTTGAAGTATTATATGGAGAATGGTATAAAAATAACTGGAAAAATTGGATACAAACAAACCATGAATTTATTGATTTTGTTTTTTTAAACAGACCTCATACTTCATTAAAGTATATAACTTTTTTAAAACAAAATACAAAGGCAAAAATTTTATACTACGGCCATGACTTACATTTTTTAAGAGAATTAAGAAGATACGAAATTGACAAAGATCCGGAAGCTTTACTTTCTTCTGATCAATGGAAATCAAAAGAGCAGTTTATTTATGAAAATGCAGATTATATTCTTTCTCCCAACCAGGATGAAACCAAAGCAATTATGCAAATAAACCCATCTTATAAGGCAATTACGATACCCTTATATTTTTATAAAATACCATCTTATCCTGTTGAAAATTTTACTGACCGGAAAAATATTTTATTTATAGGCGGCTTTGGGCATCCTCCAAATGTCGATGGCATAATATGGTTCTGTAAAAATGTGTGGCCAATAGTAACTGCAAAAATCGAAGGCATTAAATTTACAATAGCGGGATCAAAGCCTACACCTGAAATAAAAAATTTAAAAAGTGAAAATATAGACGTGTTGGGATATGTTACTGAGCATGAGTTAAAGAACCTTTATTCCAAAACCAGGGTCGTTGTTATTCCTATGAGATATGGTGCCGGTATGAAGGGGAAAACTTTGGAGGCTATGCACAATGGGATTCCAATAGTTTCCACTACCATTGGTTTGGAAGGCATGCCCGAAGGGGTTGACTTCATCAAACCATTTGACAATGCTGAAAGTTTTGCAAATGAAATAATTTCAATTTATCAGGATACTGCCAGACTCGTAGAAATGAGTTCAAAAGAATCAGGCTATATTAACAGGCATTTTACCTGGAAATCAGCGAGGGAACAGTTCAACAATCTATTAGGACTTTCAAATTAATCTTAGAAAGTTTTTTTTAGACCCTCATGAATTCTCCTAATTAATAAATTTATTTTACAAGCTGTTCAATAAAAATAATAAGCCACGCAGCATATCACAAAAAAATACATGAGAATAAATTATTTCACTCAGGCGTTC
>JBDSBG010000188.1:0-6859 GCA_039921685.1 Ferruginibacter sp. | reverse complement strand
AATGATTTTGCAAAGCTTGTAAATGATTCGGCGGCCATCGATAGGATCCGCAAAGGAAATTTTACAGAGGCTTTCCTGCAAGGCCTGGTGAAAAAAAAATATTTTGTTTTTTTTTACTCAACGGATTCAACTTTCCATGAATCGCTTGTTTGCTGGAACACGCAGCAGGTGTTGCCGTACCCATCGTTGCTATATGAAAAGCGAAACAAAGGTTTCGTAAAACTGCAGAATGGATATTATGTATGGAACAGGTATTATGTACATGATGTAAAAGCAATTGCATTGATACTTGTGAAATGGGATTATATCATAGAGAACGATAACCTGGAAAATACGTTTTCAAATGATGCAACTATTACTTCAAATTATGATATTTCCGCAGCAGGGCAGGGTGCCGCTATAAAATCCATTGATGGAAAGGACTTGTTTTTCATCCAGGAAAAGTCAGTACATGCTATTTATAAAAATAACCCTGTTGCTGTAGCGCTACAGCTTCTTGCAGTATTGTTCATCTTATTATTTGTACATTCAGGCGCCTCTTTTTTTGCGATAAGAAGGCCGCTTTGGAAGGGGGCAGTCCTCCTCCTCTTTGTACTTTTACTTTTCAGGATACTTGGTCACTTTTTTAAGATCCCCATAAATTTCAGGCAGTTCGAATTATTTGATCCCGCCATCTATAGTTCGAGCCCGGTGCTGCGTTCGTTGGGAGATATGCTCATCAATGCATTCTTTTTTGTGTGGTTCATATTATTTATACGCTATCACCTTAATGAAAGAGGTACTAAGCTCAATTTCAAGTCACCCAATGCAAAATGGATATTGCTTGGTTGCGGGAGCATCATTATCATTGTAGCAACTTACGCCGGAAGCTATATCATCCGATCGCTGGTAACCGATTCCAAGATCTCTTTTAATGTCATTAATTTCTTTGAATTAAATTTTTACAGTGTCATTGGCTTTATATTACTTAGTTGCATGGCAATCAGTTATTTTTTTATTTGCCAGGTCACGTTGTACCTTTTAAAACCATTTTTCCCGGTTTCGTTCATCCCGCTTTTTCTATTTACAGCACTGGAAGGTTTGATTATTTTAAGTTTCAGGATCGGTAATATTTCAGGGGGTTTCGAAATATATGTATTATTATGGTTGCTGCTTTTTCTTTTCCTTTTGAACAACAGTTTCCTCCACCTGATGACGTCTAAGATCATCTCATCCAAACTTGTATTCTGGCTTTTCTTTTTTTCTGTTTCTATCAGTGCTATTATCGTTGTTGAGAACAGGAACAAGGAGTTCCGTAATCGGATTCATTATGCAGAACTGCTCGCTTCCAAAGCGGATCCGGCTACCGAAACATTGGTTAATACCATGCTTACGCCATTCAGTGAAGATTTTCTTACGGATAATTTTAGCAGGTTTTTCAGTCCTGAATCAAATGCGAACCTGAAAGACAGCCTGGTAAATGAAAATATAGCGGCCTACACAAATAAGTATCAAACGAAAGTTTTTGCTTTCTCTGCAGACGAAAAGCCATTGTATAACCGGGATTCAACAACTTATGATGAGATTAATACAATCTTAAACACGCAATCAAAACCCACCAGGGTTCCGGGGCTTCGGTATTACGATGAAGCATATGATATGATCAGCTATATCAGCAAGAAAATATTATACAAACGAGAAGGTGGGCTCAATGGTTATATATTTATTGTTATCAGCCCAAAGAAACAGAAGATCGACGCAATATCGCCCACACTTTTCAGCAATGTCAACAATAACTCAATAGAAAATTCTTCTTTATATAAATTTGCGATTTATAAGAACTGGAAGTTGATTACTTCGCACAACGATTATCCTTTCCCGTCAGTTATTCAGAAAAAAGATTTTCCGCAGCAGCTCCAATTCAGGCCAAAAAATAATTCAAGTGAATTATGGTATTATGCCGGTGCCGACAAGATGGTTGTAATTGTTAAAGAGAATAGTCTTTCTATTGAATCAATCACTTTGTTCTCTTATTTTTTCTGTTCATTCCTCATTATTACCGCGATCTTCTGGCTCATCAATGTAATTATCAAGTCAAGATTTAACCGCAGCAGGTTTCGCAGCTACTGGCAGTTGACGATACGCAACCAGATACATGGTACCATCATATTTGTAAGCGTGATCTCATTTTTCGTGATCGGCTTTGCAACAATTTTATTTTTTATTTCACGGTATAACAATAATAACCGCGAGAAGCTAAGCCGCACCATTCGCATAATGGAGAACGAAATTAAAAATTCAATTTCCGACGGATGGATCATGCAGGATAGCCTTGGAATGGCGAATGATCAGAAGTTTGAAGATATGATCACAAGGATTTCGGAGATACATGGCACGGATGTAAACCTGTATGACCTGCAGGGAAACCTGCGGGCTTCATCATTGCCATTACCATATATCAAAGGGATTGTAAGTACAAGAATGCATCCCCTTGCATTTTATCATTTAAATAATCTAAAGGAGGTTCAATATTTTCAGAAAGAGAACATAGGCAAATTGAGTTTTATTAGTAATTATGTGCCTGTTATTGATGCAGCCGGAAATGATTATGCCTACCTGAATATACCTTACTTCACTTCACAGGCAAACCTGAAGGAAGAAATATCTAACTTTTTAGTTACGATCATCAACCTGAACGCTTTTATCTTTTTACTGGCGGGTATTGTTGCCTTATTTATTACCAACCGTATCACGAATTCTTTTTCAGTTATTGGTGATAAAATGAAAAAGATCAACCTTGGTGGCATCAATGAAGCAATAGAATGGAAGCGTGATGACGAACTGGGCAACCTGGTGAATGAATACAATAAAATGGTAAGTAAACTGGAAGAAAGTGCCCGGGTGCTTGCAAAAACAGAGAGGGAAGGTGCCTGGCGTGAAATGGCCAGGCAAGTTGCGCATGAGATAAAGAACCCCCTTACACCAATGAAACTAAGCATGCAGTTCCTGCAAAAATCAATTGAGAACAATGCACCCAATGTAAAGGAACTTTCGGCCAGTGTTGCAAACACGCTGGTAGAGCAAATTGATCACCTGAGCCAGATAGCAAGTGACTTTAGCCAGTTTGCTAATATCGGGGATTCAAAAAAAGAACTGATCGATATCAATGAATCTTTGAGAACTGTACTTCATCTATATACCGGGAACGACAGGCTCCATTTGACAAAAAGGTTATTACCAAATACGGTGATCATCAATGCAGATAAAACTCATATAAACAGGTTATTCACCAATCTCATTTTAAATGCGATACAGGCGGTGCCTGAAAGCCGCATTGCTGAAATCAATATTGTAGAATCGCTTAAGAATGGAAAGCTTCTGATAAAGATCTCAGATAACGGGCAAGGCATACCCGAAGATGTCCGGTCCAAAATATTCACTCCAAACTTTACAACAAAATCATCAGGTACAGGTTTGGGCCTGGCCATGTGCAAACGAATCGTTGAGCAGGCAGATGGAGAAATTTGGTTTGAAACAGAAGAAGGGGTGGGCACAAGTTTTTTTATTGAATTTCCAGTTGTGGGCTAAAGGATTCAGTATGGAAAAATGGTTGTTTATAGTGTTTGATTTTTTGTAAATGGTAAGCCAACCAGTGATCTGCAATGCGTTTCTAAGGAAAACAAATCCTTTATTTCAAGCGGGGTAAAATGGGAGAACGATGATACTTTTAATTTTTCAAAAATTATCTTAGAAAGGCAAGCGGCATTTTATGGGAAAGCCATTGAAGATTTTTATTTGTTCTTACAGCAATTAAATTAAAGCTGCGCCAGCAAAGATTGTCTGGCTGAGGCACAAATAAAGGGAAAATTTAAGTTCATAAGGATACCAGGATTGTCATTAGCAGCTTGTCGAACCCGGGTTGTTTATGAAAATCACCTTCGACAAACTTAAGGCTGACAGACCAAGTATTAATTTAATTGGTATTACACAGCATGCACGTAAAAACTTGATATCGCAATTTGCGACATCAAGTTGGGTTGAATTAAGCCAGTTCGAATTAGTGCTCCTCAAACCCACGATATTTTCTTTAACCACAATTGATCCGGTAAAACAACATTTATTTTTGAGGAAAACACCAATTGTTTATCGAAAATAAACGATAGTTTGAACAGTGTTAGAAAAGCTAAATTATTTACCGTATGGCAAAGAAAGAACTCCAACTATTAGTGGCAGAACAAAAGGTTTTAAACAGAATATACGTGGTACGCGGCCAAAAAGTTATGATCGATGATGATCTTGCAGAAATGTATAAAGTTGAGACAAGGCGTTTAAATGAGCAGGTAAAAAGAAATAAAAACAGGTTTCCAAAAGATTTTATGTTTGTCCTTACGCCTAAAGAATTTGAAAACTTGATGTCGCAAAATGCGACATCAAGTTGGGGAGGAAGAAGAAAGCTGCCCTTTGCTTTTACTGAGCAGGGAGTCGCTATGTTATCAAGTATTTTAAACAGTGATATCGCAATAGAAGTAAATATCAGGATCATTCGTGTATTCACCCGCCTTCGTGAATACGCACTTACTCACAAAGACATATTGCTTCAATTGGCAAAGCTTGAAAAAGAATCAAAAGGAAATCGCAAAGACATAGAGAATATCTTTATGGTGTTAAAGGAGTTGATTGAAAAGCAACAACGGCCACCGGCCCCAAGGAATAAAATTGGGTTTAAAAATTACGAGTAAGAAAACAAGAACTCTTTTTTTTGGCAGTTAATGATCATGTTCCGCTTTAAATTGTCTCCTCAACAAAGCCAATTTAAATCCTTAAATATTTTTAATCCTCCTCCTGTTATTTACAAACTCTTCAAATTCTTTCAACCTAAAACTGCTTAAGTTATTTTCTTTTGTAACCAATGCTTTCTGTGCAACAAGTACCCCGTAGGTTGTATCTATACCATCAATATGATGTGCATCCGGGTCAATAGAGATCAGTACATTTTTTTCAAGTGCGTAATGTATCTGGCGCCAGTCAATATCAAGCCTGCTCGGATGCGCATTTAATTCTATCGTCACCAGGTTGGCAGCGCAGGCATCAATTATTTTTTTATAATCAACAGGGTAACCCGGCCTGCTCAATAATAATCTTCCCGTCATATGCCCCAAAATAGTTGTGTACGGATTCTCAATGGCTTTGAGTAAACGCATCATTGCTTTTTCTTCTGTCATCTTTAAGTTGCTATGTACAGATGCAATCAGCAGATCAAAAGTGGCAAGCACATCATTTGAATAATCCAGGCTTCCATCATTAAGGATATCGGACTCAATACTCTTAAATATTTTAAAAGGCGCAAGCTTTTTATTGAGTTCGTCTATATATAAATGTTGTTCTCTGATCCTGTCTTCAAAAAGCCCGTTTGCATAAAAAGCTGATTTGCTGTGATCACTGATCACCAGGTATTCGAGTCCTTTTTCCCGTGCAGCGAGTGCCATTTCTTCGATCGTGCTACTTCCGTCACTCCAGTTGCTGTGTGAATGAATGATGCCTTTTATATCTTCAGGTTGTATAATTTGCGGCAAAATGCTCGTTTTGGCCCGTGTAACCAGCGATGGATCCTCTCTCAAAAAAGCCGGGATAAAAGAAATTCCTGCTTTTTGAAAGAACGCTTCCTCCGTTTCTGCGTTTTCAAAGGCATGATTACCTGTGTTTTTAAGCTCAGCCAGGAAGCTTTCTGAGGAAGAATTTACAATAATTTTTTCAATGAAATTTGAAGCAATTGACGCATGTAATTTCACTTCAATCCCCACCCCTGAATTGTAAATAATACAGCCGTTGTTTTTTTCTTTAAAAGTAAAGCCATCCACTTCTGCCATTTGTTTTTCGATATCATCTTCGCTTGTTTCAATTACAAATTCAAGTTCATTTACGATCTCATTTTGTTGTTTAAAACTGCCTGATATTGCTATCCTTTTTGTTGGAAAAATTTTCGCTAAAAAACTTTCAATTTGTTCGGCTGCTAAACTAACCTGTGCATACAAATGACTGCCCTTGTTTTTAAAATAAAATTCTATTGTATCAATTACATTTTGCTGTGTTTTCTCGCCAAAGCCTTTGAATAATTTTAAACGATTTTCTTTGCAGGCATATAACAATTCACCCACCGTTTCGATTTCCATTTCTTTCCAAATGCTGTTTATTTTTTTTGGACCGATGCCCTTAATGTTTAGCATTTCGATGATGCCTGGAGGGGTCAAAAAAATTATTTCTTCCAGGCTTTTTAAACGGCCTGTTTGGAGCAATTCACTGATTTTTTGGGCAGAAGAGGATCCAATTCCTTTCAGTTCTCCAATTTTTTCAGGCGCAATATCTTTCAATTGAACGCCTAATTTTTCAATTGCGAATGCTGCTGAAGCATACGATTTTGATTTAAAACTATTCTCTCCATGTATGTCCATCAACTTTGATAACAAAGAAAATGAATCTGCAATCTGATAATTATCCATGTGTAAAAATTATTGATCAACTAATTTAATGAAAAGAAAATTACGATAATTATAAAAAACGTTGCCAGCTGAAACGCTTGCCTGCAGCGGCTTTTAAGCGCATAAAAAAGCCCCGGTAAAAACCAGGGCCAAGTATTGTTTGCTCTTTAATTAAGCAAAGCTTACTTCTTTTTAGCAGCAGCTTTCTTTTTAGGAGCAGCTTTTTTAGCAGCTTTTTTAGGAGCAGCTTTCTTTGCAGCTTTTTTCGGAGCAGCTTTTTTTGCAGCTTTTTTTGGAGCAGCTTTTTTCTTTGTTGCCATTTTTTTAAAATTTAATTGGTTAGTAAATAATACTTAAAAATAAAAATATTTTTTAATCTACCAAAAAAAATATTAAAAAATTAT